>CAMOZS010000001.1 GCA_946631075.1 uncultured Bacillota bacterium
CGTCCAGAGTCAGGACACGTCCGGTCGGGTTGCCCGGGCTGATGCAGCAGATCGCCTTGGTGTTGGGTGTAATGGAAGCTTCGATCAACTCGCGGTCTGCCCATGCGTATCCGTCTTCAGCCTTTGTGGTGATGGGCACCAGCTTGCCGTTGACCTGGTTGCAGAATGTGTTGTAGTTGGTGTAGAAAGGCTCTGCGATCACGGCTTCTTCGCCGGGGTTGAGCAGAGCGGTGAAGATCATGGTCAGGGCTTCCGAACCGCCGTTGGTGATCAGGATGTCCCCTCTTTCGAATTCCATGTCATACTGTTTATTGTAATCGATGATGGCGTCGACCAGATCCGTTACTCCGCCGGACTCCGCGTAAGCGATGACCTTCTTGTCAAAACCGCGGATGGCTTCCATGAAGCACTCCGGTGTCTCAACGTCCGGCTGACCGATGTTCAGTCTGTAGACCTTCTTGCCCTCAGCCTCAGCTTCAAAAGCGTAGGTGTTGAAGCGGCGGATGGGTGAAAACTGCATTGCGCCAACTCTCTTAGATACTTCCATTGTCATTGTCCTCCAATCAAATCCTCAATGATATAAAAAGCACACAGGCAAACCTGTCATTTCAACTCGCGGTGAGACCGTTCCACTACCTGCGAAACGTCCTCCTCGCCCACTGTATTATCGCACAGTTTCTTGGTCATGAAAAGTAGATATTCAATATTTCCCTTGGTTCCTGTCACGGGGGAATAATCAAGGCCCGCCGGGCTCAGTCCGCACTCTTTTCCGTAGCCGATCACCTGGGAGATGACCTGGCGATGGACGGCCGGATCACGGACGATCCCCTTCTTTCCCACCTGGTCCCTTCCTGCCTCGAACTGGGGCTTGACCAGGGCAACGATCTTGCCCTCCTCGCCCAAAAGCTGTGCCGCCACTGGCAGGACCAGCTTCAGAGAAATGAAGGAAACGTCGATGGAAATAAAATCGTGGTCGGTGCCGACCGCCTCCACGTCCAGATAACGGACGTTGGTCTTCTCCATATTGGTCACCCGGGGATCGTTTCGCAGCTTCCAGTCCAGCTGGCCGTAGCCCACATCGATGCAGGTCACGTGGCTGGCCCCGTTCTTCAGCATGCAGTCGGTGAATCCGCCGGTGGAAGCGCCGATATCCACAGCCTTTGCCCCGTTCAGGTCCAGGCCGAAACACTCCATGGCCTTCTCCAGCTTGAGCCCTCCCCGGCTCACGTAGGGGCAGGCCGCCTGAATGATGGTGATGTCGGCCTCTTCGTCGACCTTGGTCCCCGGCTTATCGACCCTCTGCCCGTCCACCATGACCAGGCCGGCCATGATCGACGTCTTTGCCTTTTCCCGCGATTCGAAGAGCCCCCGCCGGGCAGCTACAATATCCAGTCTGTCTTTCACTTCCTGTCTTCGTTCCTTTCTTCCGCGATCCTTGCCGCGATCGATGCTCCGTCCAGTCCGAAAGCCTCATAGAGTTCCTCCTGGCTGCCGTGGGGAATGAAGCGGTCCGGCCAGCCCAGATTGACCACGCGGACCTCCTTCTCCGAGAGCAGCCGGCAGATGTGCTCCCCGATCCCTCCGGTGATGATGTTGTCTTCTACCGTAACGATCATGTCATGCTCCGCAGCGGATCTTGCAAGTTCCTCCTCATCCAAAGGCTGGACGGAGGCCATGTTGACCACTCCGGCCATGATCCCTTCCTTCTCAAGATGCTCCGCTGCTTTGACCGCCTGAGGGAGCATGGACCCGCAGGCCCAGATCTCAACGTCTTTTCCTTCCCTGATCCTCTGGGCCTTACCGGCCTGGAAATCAGGAAGTTCAGGCTCCTGGGGCGCTTCCCCTCTGGGATAGCGGATGGCGCAGGGTCCCTCGCTCTGAGCAGCCCATTCCATCATCTGCTCCAGCTGCTTAGCCGTCGCCGGGGCCAGGATGGTCATGCCCGGCATGGTCCGCAGGTAGGAGATATCGAAGATCCCGTGATGGGTCTCTCCGTCTGCTCCCACTGCTCCCGCCCGGTCAAGGCAGAAGACCACCGGAAGCTCCTGCAGGCAGACGTCCTCCATGATCTGGTCGTAGGCCCTCTGCAGGAAGGTGGAATAGATGGCCACGAAGGGCTTCATCCCAGCCTTTGCAAGGCCTGCGCTGAAGGTCACGGCGTGCTCCTCGGCTATGCCCACGTCGAAGATCCTTCTGGGGAAGGTCCGGCTGAACATCTCAAGGCCCGTTCCTTCGATCATGGCCGCGCTGACCGCGGTGATCTTCTGGTCCTGGAAGGCCATCCGCATCAGCTTGTCGCCGAATACGGCGGACCAGGAGGGTCCTGCCCCCTTCTTCAGGGCCTTGCCGGTCGAGATATCAAAGGGACCGGTGCCGTGGAACCTGCCCGGATCCTTTTCGGCCGGGGAATAGCCCTTGCCCTTGGTCGTCAGTGTATGGATCAGGACCGGGCCGCCGATCTTGGTGGCGTTCTGGAGGACTTCGCACAGCTCCTTGATGTTGTGCCCGTCCACCGGTCCGATGTATTTGAATCCCAGTTCCTCGAAGATGACACCGTCTTCCAGGACGGAATATTTGATCTTTTCCTTGGCGTGCTGGATCCCGGTGACGATCTCATCGCCGATGACCGGGACCTTGGACATTCCGGTCTTGATCCGGTTCTTAACGGCAGAATAGCCCGCCGTTCCGCTCAGCTTGACCAGGTGATTGGAAAGGCCTCCGATGTTGGGCGAGATGGACATGCCGTTGTCGTTGAGGACGACGATCATGTCTGTCTCCAGGTGGCCGGCGTGGTTGAAGGCTTCAAAGCAGAGTCCTCCGGTAAGGGCCCCGTCTCCGATCACCGACACCACCCGGTAGTCCTCCCCTGCCAGATCCCTGGCGGCCGCAAGGCCAAGGCCAAGGCTGACCGAGGTGGAGCTGTGGCCGGTATCGAAGACATCGTGGTCGCTTTCGCACCGCTTGGGGAATCCGCTCATCCCTCCCATCTGCCGCAGATGGTCGAACCCATCCATCCGTCCGGTCAGGATCTTATGGACGTAGGACTGGTGGCCCACATCCCAGATCAGCTTATCCTTGGGAGAATCGAAGACCCGGTGCAGGGCGATGGAAAGCTCCACTACCCCCAGGCTGGAGGCCAGATGTCCTCCGGTCTTGGAAACGGATTCCACCAGAAAATCCCGGATCTCATAGGACAGGAGTTCCAGTTCGTCATAGCTCATGTTTTTCAGATCGGAAGGAAAGTCGTGTTTCTTCAGGTATTTGCTCATATCTATTTCCCTCGGGTCTCCAGCTGTCTTGCCAGCTTATTGAAGACTTCCGCGTTATCGTAATAGCTGCTCAGGGCGTTCACCGCCGTATCGGTCAGTTCGGTCAGCCGCTGCCGTGATTTCTCCAGTCCGTAGATGGACGGATAGGTGGACTTCTTGTTTTCCTGGTCCATGCCGGTCTTCTTGCCCATCTCCTCCGCATTGCCGACCACATCGAGGATGTCGTCGCAGATCTGGAAGGCCAGACCCAGGTTCTCCGCGTAGATGGTCAGATTCCCCAGCATCTCCGGATCCGTCTTGCCCAGGGCCGCTCCCGCCCGGATGGCGGCAACGATCATGGCGGCCGTCTTGTTCAGGTGGATGAAGTCCAGCATCTCCGGCGAACAGTTCTTGTCTTCCGCCTCCATGTCGGCGATCTGGCCGGCGACTACTCCCCGGCATCCACAGCCTTTGGTGATCTCATAAGCCGCCCGGATCCTCTTCTTGAGGGCTGCCGGATCGTCCAGATAAAGGAGCATGTCCCTCTGCATGGCCTCGTAAGCCGCCGACTGCAGTCCGTCTCCCGCCAGGGTCGCCACCGCGTCCCCGTAGACTTTGTGGTTGGTCGGCACTCCCCGGCGAAGATCGTCGTTGTCCATGCAGGGCAGATCGTCGTGGATCAGCGTATAGGTATGGATGTACTCGATGGCGCAGGCGTAAGGAATGGCTTCCTCGATCTTGCCCCCGCAGAAATCGCAGGCCGCCAGCAGGAGGACCGGCCGTATCCGCTTGCCTCCGGCCATCAGGCTGTATTTCATGGATTCAAACAGGGTAATGCTCTTGTGATCGATATCCGGCAGAAAATCCGTCAGATGTTCTTCAACGATCTGTTTGTAGTCATCAAAAGTATAATCGTTCATCGTAAATCCCCCCATTTCAACAAACAGGATCCTATTCTCTGGTCAGCGTTTCGATCTGGGCTGACGCTTCGTCCAGGATCTTCCGGCACTGCTCGTAATACTTCAGACCTTCTTTATAACTTTTGATCGCTTCTTCAAGCGGTACGTCCTGTCTCTTCAGTTTCTCGGAAGCAGCTTCCAGCTGTGTCAGCGATTCTTCAAACGAAACTTTGCTCTTGGTCATCTTCTATCCTCCTCATCGATCCCAGTGACCTGTGCCCTGGCGCTTCCCTCCGCCATCCGGACCCTGATCTCCTGTCCCGGGCTCAGCTCTGCTGCCGACCTCAGGATCTGACCGTCTTCTCCGGTCACTACCGAATATCCCCGCCTGAGGATATCGTAGGGATTGGCTGATTCTATGGCGCTTCTCAGGATCTCGATCCTGTGGGAACAGTCCCGTATCCTCTGCTCCATCCTCTCGGCCATGGCCTCCGCCAGCCGGTCGGTGTACATCTGATCATATTCGATCCTCCCCCGTATCCCGGATGCAAAGGCTGCCGGATCCAGGGCGGACAGCCTCTGCCGTCCGATCTCGACCCTGTGCTGGAGGGCCCTGGTCATCTCCTCTCTGTAGTAGAGCAGGTTCTGGCGAAGCTCGCCCGTATCGGGCACCGCTTTGTCCGCTGCCGCGGTCGGCGTCTCCGCCCGAAGGTCCGCCACGAAATCAGAGATGGTGAAGTCTGTCTCATGACCTACCGCGGAGATCACCGGGATCTTCGAAGCGTAGATGCTCCGGGCCACGACTTCCTCGTTGAAGGCCCACAGCTCCTCGGCGCTTCCTCCTCCTCTTCCGGTGATGATCACGTCCACGTCCGGACACCGCTCATTCACTTCATCAATGGCTGATGCGATGTCGGCGGCCGCTGAGGGCCCCTGGACCAGGACGGGAACGATCAGTATGCTCACATAGTCGTTCTTGCTCCGGATGATCTTCTGTATATCCCGGACCGCTGCTCCCGTCGGCGAGGTGACGACCGCCACCCTGGACGGGAAGACCGGTATGGCTTTCTTATGGGCCGGATCGAAGAGTCCCTCCTTCTCCAGCCTTGCCTTCAGCTGCTCGAAGCGGATGGCCAGCTGGCCCATGCCGGCGGCCTCAAGGTCGGTGATGTTCAGGGAGTACCGCCCACCTCTCTCGTATACCGAGATGTAGCCGGAGGCGATGACTTCCAGTCCTTCATCCAGAGGACAGCTGATCTGAGGAGCTGTCCTTGCCGGCAGGAAACAGTCGATCCGGGAAGTCTCGTCCTTCAGAGAGAAGTAGATGTGCCCGGAACTGTGGAATCTCAGGTTGGAGATCTCGCCGACCACCGACACGTCCGAAAGCAGGGGATCATTCTTCAGGACCCGTCCGATGTACTGATTCAGTTGTCCTACCCGGATCGGGTTCAATCCCATAGCAGTTTCCCTCCAAGAAGAGCTGTGCCTACCGCGTTGTCGGTGGCCAGGTCATTCTCGTTGTCGTCAAAAAAGACGATGATATCCTCTTCTTCCAGCCGGTCGCTGACATAGGACCGGATAAATCTGCTGGAGGATACTCCGCCGGACATGATGATGTCCTTCAGGCCGCTTCGTTTGGCCGCCTGCCGGAGCAGCTCCACCAGACAGTCGCTGATCCGGACGAAGATCTCCCGGATCAGTTCGTCCCTCACCTGCTGGTCCACGTTGACGATGGACTTGGTCAGGGAAAGTCTGGACAGCTTGTTCTTGATCTGGGTATCGATCCCCGACAGGTTGATCTGTCCCCCTTCTACTCTGATGGGAGTCAGCATGTTGGTCGCCTTCTTTGTCTTCATGGCGATCTCATCCATTTTGGCCCCTGACGGGAAGGCGAATCCCATGGCCACTCCGGCCCGGTCAAGGACCTGACCGAAGGAAATGTCCTTGGATCCTCCGATGATCTGCACATCGTAGAAGGCACCCTCTCCGTGGATCCACTGGAAGCGGTCTCCCCGGATCAGATTATAGGGATCGTATTCTCTGTTCCTGATCTTAAGCACTTCGCAGGTCCCGCCGGAAAAATGGCAGGCCAGGAACTCGTCCATGCTGGACATCTCCGTATAGGATTTGATGGCCTGGATGTGGCCCTCCTGATGGGAGAAGCCGATCACCGGCACATCCAGGACGGCGGCCAGGGACCGGGCGAAGCTTTCCCCCGCCAGGAAACATGGCATATAGGAGCCTTCCTGGGGCCGGGGCTTGGAGGAAAAGGCGATGCCGCGGATCTCCTCCCGCAGGTCTCCCTCTCCCGAGAATTCCTCCCGGGCCCTTTCGAAGAGTTCCGGAAGATTCTTCACATGCTGAAACAGAGCATCAGATTGTCTGAGGCCCCGTTCTCCCTGCTTGACATCCAGGAACTTCCTGATGTCGCATACGATATGATCCGGGCTCAGCACAGCGAGCGATGTTTTATAATTGCTCGTGTCTATGCCCAGGATGTATTCAGGTTCATGCATCGTTTCTTCTGGCAAAAGCTCCGAGGACACCGTGGATGAATTTTGATGATTCTCCTGTGCTGTACTTTTTGCCCAGATTGATGGCTTCATTGATGGCAACCGCATCGGGAATATCCTCCGCATAAGTCATTTCGCCAATCGCAAGCCGCATGACTGCCAGATCGACTTTAGGCATACGTGTGGTCTTCCATCGCGTGCTGCATCCGTTGATGCTGTCATCGATCTGATGGATGTTTCTGACGATGTCGGTGAGAAGAGACTGTCCCCGCTCGACGTGATTTCCCGCCAGGCGTTCACCGGCCAGCCGGCGCGCTGTCTCTTCGTTCATTTCTCCTGCGGCTTCCATTTCGTACAGGATCTGCATCATTATCTCTCTTGCATCATTTCTCGTCATCTGCTGAATCCTCCTGCACCTCGACGATAGTCTGATCCTGTCCGGCTCCTTTTTCGCCGTCAGGATCCCTCTCTTTGTCCGATGAAAGACCGACCCCCTGCACGTGGATGTTCACTGCGGAAACATCGATCTCCACCATATCCTTCAGTTCATTCTTCACGTTCTCCTGGATCTCCCAGGCAACGGAAGGAATGTTGCAGCCGTAATCGACGATGACGGAAACATCTACCGCTGTCTCCTCGCCGCTGCGGCTGACCTTGGTGCCCTTGGCTACGCTCTCTCTTCCCAGAAGGTTCCTGGAGAGAGCGTCGTACATGCCGCCGGCCATACCGAAAACACCTTCGGTCTTCAGCGTCGCGTTGACTGCGCAGACCGCGACCACCTCGTCCGAAAACACATATTTATCACTCATTCATCTATCTCCGGAAGGAAGGCCAAGCCTCCTCCTGTCATTTCACTCTGATGCTTATTCTTCCCGTCCCGCATTTAACTAACAGGACAGCGCTATTATACCACAGAAAACCGTCTGTAGGCAATCGGTGCCTGGGGTCCGGCCGGACCGGCCATGGCCCGTCATTCCTTGTCCTTCTCTGCCTCCTCGATAATCTCCTTTGGCAGGATCTTGAGCGTGATGCTCTCGATCCGGCGGTCCTTGACCGACAGGATCGTGAACACATAATTCTCATAGCTGATGGGCTGGTTCAGGTCATCGTCATCGGGGATCTCGCCCAGGATGTCGATCAGGAAACCTCCGATGGTCTCGCTGCTCTCCGACTCCAGATCGATGCCCAGCTCCTCATCGATATCGTCCAGATCCATGCTGCCGTCCAGCTGCCATGTGTCGGACCGGATCTGCTTGATCTCCGGCTCATCCTCATCGTACTCATCGTCGATGTCGCCCATGACCTCTTCGATGATGTCCTCCATGGTCACGATGCCGGAGAAGCCGCCGTACTCGTCGATCAGGATGGCGATGTGCTGCTTGGTCTTCTGCAGCTCCACGAACAGGGAGTCGATGTTCTTGGTCTCCGGAACGAAATACGGGGTCCGGAGAATGGACCGGATATCCACATTGTCAAAGCCGGATTCCCTGGCCTGGATCAGATAGTCCTTGATATAGAGGATGCCGATGATGTTGTCGCTGTCGTCCTCATAGACCGGGATCCGGGAGAAGCGCAGCTCCATCAGCTCATCGATATATTCCTCGGAAGGATCGTTGATGTCGATGGCGAAGACATCGGTACGGGGAGTCATGACCTCGTAGGCCAGCAGGTCGTCGAAGGCGAAGACTCCGGTGATCATCTTCTTGCCCTCTTCCTTCAGTTCTCCTTTTTCCTGGCCCGCCTCCAGCATGGAGACGATGTCTTCTTCTGAGTATTCATTGTAATCGTATTCGATCCTCTGCCGGAAAAGCTTGAGGAAGAGAAAGACGATCCCTGAGGAGATGGCGGTCATGGGTTTCATGATCCCGATGAGAAAATGGCAGAAACCGGCGCTGAACATAGCGATCCCGTCGGGATGAAGGACAGCCAGCCGCCTGGGCAGAAGCTCAGTGAAGGCGCACATGACCAGGGCCAGAAGAAGGATCAGGATGGCAAGGGCGACTACGCCCAGCATGTCTCCCCGGGGCATGCCCGCGTACACCAGACCTCTTTCAATGGGCCGCAGGAAGAAAAGCACCGAAAAGGCGGCTGCGCACAGGGCCAGCAGGACGCTGGCCGCCCGCATGGCCGGCATATAGGTCCCCGGATCATCGATGATCTTTTCCAGATCTTCCGCCCGGGTATTTCCCTCCTCGGCAAGTGACCGGATATGGACTTTATTGACCGCGGAGAGGGCTCTCTCCGCCGCGACCACATAAGCGTTGGCCGCGATGATCAGGATGAAACAGATTATACTCCATATAGGCACGATATCGGATTCCATGAAATACTCCTTTTGTCTTGTATATCAAACACTTATATTCAGTTCTGTCTCCTGCGTAGGATCCAGTCGGTATCCACAGGATGGTCCATCTTCATCTTCAGGATCTGCTGGGGATGAGGGGCAGCTTCGATAGCCTCCCCCTCCTCATCATACATCTCGCTGATCTTCTGGCTGAAGCCGGCATTTCCGGGGCCGAAGACCTCGATCTCATCGCCCAGGACCATCTTGTTCCTCTGCTCCACCACAGCCAGTCCGCTTTCCGGATCGTAGCTTCTGACCAGGCCCACGAAGGCGTAGTCCCTGGAATAGGCGCTGGAGGAATAGTTCTGATCCTCCGCCCCCGGCTGATGATAGTAGAAACCGGTGGTGAAATTCCGGTGGCTTGCCTTCATCATCTCTTCCATCCAGGCCGGATCGAAATCCTGCCCCGCCTCATAGGCGTCGATGGCCTTCCGGTAGGCCCCGATCACGTGGGCGATATAGAAGATGCTCTTCATCCGCCCCTCGATCTTGAGGGAGGTCACTCCAGCCTTTGCAAGATCTCCGATATGGTCCAGCATGCAGAGATCGTTGGAGTTGAAGATGTAGGTCCCCCGGTCATCTTCCTCCACCGGCCAGTACTCGCCCGGCCTCTTCTCCTCCTCCAGCCTGTACTTGTAGCGACAGGGATGGGCGCATGCTCCCCGGTTGGCGTCCCGGCCGGTCATGAAATTGCTCAGAAGGCAGCGGCCCGAATAGGAGATGCACATAGCTCCGTGGGCGAAGGCCTCCAGTTCCATGTCCTCCGGGATCTGCTGGCGGATCTGGCCGATCTCCTCCAGGGAAAGCTCTCTTGCCAGGACCAGTCTGCGGATCCCCATGTCGTACCAGAACCGGGCCGACAGATAGTTGGTCGTGTTGGCCTGGGTCGACAGGTGGAGCTCAGCCTCCGGGAAATGCTCCCGCAAAAGCTGGATGACCGCCGGATCCGACACGATAAAGGCGTCGATGGGTATATCCGAAATGGTCTCCAGGTATTCCTGCAAAGGCTGCAGGTCCTCGTTGTGGGCGTAGATGTTGAGGGTCATGTGGCAGCGGACCCCCCGCTCGTGGGCGTAGGCCGTGCACTCCCGGATCTCCTCGGTGGTGAATCCCCCTGCTCCCGCCCTGAGGCTGAATTCCTTGCCGCCGAAATAAACGGCGTCAGCCCCGTAGCGGATGGCTATCTTCAGTTTTTCCGGATCGCCTGCCGGCGCCAGTAATTCGATGTGCTTCATGATCTGATAAACTCCTGATAGGCTTCCCTGTCGATCCGGCTGATGGAGACCCCGTCCCCAACGGTCAGGATGCAGGTGTCCGCGTAGGGAAGCTCCTTGAGAAACTGAAGAAAGTCGCGCATATTGCGGATGCTGGTCCGGTGCTTATGGGCCGCCTCCTCGGGAGCGATGGCCGTAAGTCCCCTCATCAGGACATTGTCGCAGACGATGAGGGCGTCCTCGCTGACCAGGGGCAGGCACAGGTCCCAGAATTCACGGTAATGGCTCTTGGCGGCGTCGATGAAGACGAAGTCGAAGCCCTCTTCCGAGGCCCTGAATTCCGAATCGTTCATTTCCTCCAGGACGTCCTGGGCGTTGCCGTTGATCACGAAGATCTGGCCGCTGTGGCCCAGCTGACGGATGTTGGAGCACGCCGTCCGGTAGAGAGACTCGTCCCGTTCGATGCTGAGTATGTCCGCCTTGCAGCATTCCGCGAAAAAGCACGCCGAATAGCCGATCGCAGTCCCGATCTCCAGGATCCGCGCCGGCTTCTGCAGGGCGACCAGGATGCGCAGGAGCTCTTCCGTGTCCTTCTGGATGATGGGCACATGATGTTCCTCCGCGAAGGACCTCAGTTCCATCAGGGACGGGTCCGGCTCCTGATAAAAGGCATCCACATAAGAAGATATTAGTTCGCTTACTATATTGTCACTGTCCATTTACTGAGCCAGATCCTCCTCGCTCCATGGGTGTTCACTGATGTTTTTCTCGTGCTCCGCTTCTGTCTTGGCGTAGTAGACCGTTCCGTCCGGTCCCGCGAAGAAGAAGAGGTAGTCGTTGTCTTCGTAATTGATCACCGAATCCATAGCGTCGGAGATCACCTGACAGATGGGTCCCGGCGGAAGTCCCGCCACCTTCCTGGTGTTATAGGGGCTGTCGCTGGAAAGCTGGCTGACCTTGAGGTCTACCCTGTCCTCCTGGAAGATGTAGCATACGGTAACGTCGCTGCCAAGGGACATGCCCTCCTCCAGCCGGTTCATGAATACGCCGGCCACTCCCGCCTGATCATCGGCCGTCGCCTCCTTGGTGACGATGGATGTCATGTTCAGGAATTCATGGCCGGTGAAGCCGCTGGCTTCGATCTGAGCCTTCCTCTCGGTCAGGGCCTCGTCCATCTGGTCAAGACACATTTCGGTGAAGCTTTCGATGGTGACATCATCGGATGTCAGATAATAAGTATCCGCGTAAAGGTATCCTTCCAGAGGATACATGACCTTGTCGTCCAGGATCTCATCGGTCAGGAACCAGTACTTGTCGATCAGCTCCTTCAGATACTCCGTATCGCACCACTTGTTCATGATCTCCTTGGGATAGTAGCCCAACTGCTCCGAGATATCGTTGGCCACCTGCTCCAGACGGGCTCCGTCGGCCACCTTGATGGACTCCTTGAGCAGATAGTCGAAGTTGCCGGTGTTGATGACCTCCATGATCTCAGGGAAGGTCATGGACTTGTTCAGCAGGTAGGTATTGGCCTGCAGGGAGTCGTATCCGCCGATCTTGGCCTTGATCTTGGCGGCGGTCCGGTTCTTGACCAGGCCCTGTTCATCCAGCAGGTCCACGATATAGGAGGCTCCGCTTCCGGAGGGGATCTCCACCGTGATCTCATCGGTATTGGACGGGTCCGGAGCGCCCAGACCGTTCAGGTAATACAGGATCCCGCCGGAAAAGGCGGCGACGATCACAACGATGATGATCGCGATCCATTTGAGCTTCGATCCTTTTTTCTTAGCAGCACCAGTTTCGGACATAAATCACCTCTTACGCGAAAATAACCTATAAGAAAAAGGAACGACAGATCGTTCCTTTTTCGGAATCACTATTTAGATCTGCCCAGGTATTCGCCGGACCTTGTATCGATCTGGATCCGCTCCCCTTCTTCGATGAAGATCGGGACCTGGACCACCGCGCCCGTTTCCACGGTAGCGGCCTTGGTGACGTTGGTGGCTGTATCGCCCTTGACGCCTGGTTCTGTCTCTGTGACCATCAGGTCAACGAAGTTGGGGGCGTCTACCTGGAAGGCGTTGCCCTGATAGAACTTGATGGTCGCTTCGTCGTTCTCTCTCAGATATTTGATGGCTTCTTCTACCTGATCATATGCCAGGGGGATCTGATCGAAAGTCTCAGGATCCATGAAGTAGTACAGCTCTCCGTCGTTGTACAGATACTGCATGGTCTTGGTCTCGATGTGAGCCTTCGGGAACTTGGCGTCCGGGTTGAAGGACTCTTCCTTGATGGCTCCGGTCAGGATGTTCTTGTGCTTGGTTCTGACGAAAGCAGCTCCCTTGCCCGGCTTCACGTGCTGGAAATCCAGAACCACATGGGGATCGCCATCTATTTCAAATGTAATGCCTTTTCTGAAATCACCTGCATAAATCATAGTATCTCGCCTTTCTCTTTTTCGATATCATTAACGTAACGATTATACCAAAACAATGTCGTATTAGTCAATTACTCTGTTAGCCCATCTTGAAGGGACCGTCCAGTCCGAAATCGGACACCTCTCCGACGATCTTGTAGACGTCGGACATCATCATGGTGAACCGCATCTGGCACTGCAGATAGTTGGCAGCCAGGGGGTCCTGCATCAGGACTACGCTCAGCTGCTGCAGCTGCTGGAAGGCTTCTTCATCGACGGCCTGCCCCATCATCTGCATGGTCTGCAGCTCCAGCTGCTTGCTCATGAAATCCTTGATGGCCTTGTCCAGATCCGGATTTGCCTCGATCTGTTTCTTGGTGGAGTCGAACTGCTTGAATTCCTCGGACTCACGGATGGCTCTGGCCAGCTGATGGGCCTGATCGTATACGTTCATCTCATGCTCCTTTCCCTATACTTCCTGGAAAATGGGAAGTATGATCGGCGTGCGCTTTGTTTTCTGGTATATGTATTTTCTTACTTCTTCACGGACCTTGGTCTTGATGGCGTTCCAGTCGGTCGTGTTCCTGTCCAGACAGGATACGATGGAATCCTCAGCGATGCTGCAGGCCTTGTCGATCAGGTCCTCGTTTTCCCGGGCATAGACGAATCCCCGGGTGATGATGTCGGGCCCGGCGACCAGCCTCTGTTCATTGCTGTCGATGGCCGCCACCAGGATGACCAGTCCCGACTCGGAGAGCAGGCGGCGGTCCCGCAGGACGATATTGCCTACATCGCCGACTCCAAGGCCGTCGACCATGACCGGTCCGGCCTGGACTGCCTTGGCCGTCTTTTTGGCGCTGTCCGCCGAAACGGACAGGGCGTCGCCGTTCTCCAGCAGGAAGATGTTGTCCGGGTCCATGCCCAGATATTCCGCCAGCTGGGCGTGCTTCTGCAGGAAGCGGTATTCCCCGTGGACCGGCATGAAGAATTTAGGCCGGATCAGGGAGTGCATCAGCTTCAGCTCTTCCCGGCAGGCGTGGCCCGATACATGAGTCTCCGCGATGTCGGAATAGATGACCTCCGCCCCCTTCTCGATCAGCTGATCGACGACGTTGGATACGGTCAGCTCGTTTCCGGGTACCGGCGTTGAGGACAGGATGACCATGTCCCCCTTCTTGATGTGGATGGTCTTATGCTCCATGGAGGCCATCCGGGCCAGAGCCGACATGGGCTCGCCCTGGCTTCCGGTGGTGATGATGACCAGCTGGTCGTCGGGGATGTTCCTGGTCCGGTTCAGGTCCACCAGCATGTGGTCCGGGATCCGGATATAGCCCAGTTCCTTGGCCAGCTCGAACACGTTGACCATGCTCCGCCCGGAGATGGCCACCTTGCGCTTGCACTGGAGGGCGATATCGATGATCCTCTGGATCCGGTGCACATTCGATGAGAATGTGGCGATGATGATCCTGCTCTTGGCGCTGCGGAAGATGATGTCCAGGGTCTCCCCTACCTTCATCTCCGACCGGGTGTACCCCTGCCGCATGACGTTGGTGCTGTCCGCCATCATCAGCAGTACCCCTTCGTTTCCGATCTGGGCCAGACGGCCGAAGTTGATCTTGTTGCCGTCCACCGGCGTATAGTCGATCTTGAAGTCGCCGGTATGGAAGATGGCTCCTGCCGGCGTATCGATCTTCAGGCAGATGGAGTCCGCTATAGAATGGGTGATCCGCTGGGCTTCCACCCGGAAATACTTGCCCAGGGGGAAGATGTCCCCCGCCTCGATATAGTGCATGTCCGCCTTCAGACCGTGCTCGTCCAGCTTGTTCTGGATCAGGCCCAGAGGGAACCGCATGCCGTAGATGGGCACGTTCAGCTCCTTCAGCAGGAAGGGAATCCCTCCGATATGGTCTTCGTGGCCGTGGGTGATCACCAGGCCGCGGATCTTCTTGTCTGTTTCCTTGAGATAGGTAAAGTCCGGAATGACCTTGTCGATGCCGAACATGTCGTCATCGGGAAAGGACAGGCCGCAGTCGATGATCATGATCTCGTCGTCATACTCGATAGCGGTCATGTTCTTGCCGATCTCGTGAAGGCCTCCCAGGGGGATGATCTTAACGGGCAAAGTCTGGACCGGCCGGCTCTTGCGGGCCTTGGCGGCAGAAGCCCCTGTCTGGGCTGCTTTCTTGGCCCCTTTCTTGACCGTTTTGGCGGGCTTGGTGTTCCTGACCGGATTTGCCGGCTTGGCGGGCTTGCTTTTCTTGGTCCCCCCTGCCGGTCTTGCCGGCTTGTAGGCCCTTGCCCCTGCCCCCTTGGCAGGTCTTGCCTGTTTGTTTTTGGTATTTCTTGCTCCCGGCCGGGCCGAAGGTTTGCCCTTGGCCCGGGGGGCTGCTGATTTATTGTTTCTCTTTTTTTCGCTCATATTCCTCTCTTATCATTTAGCGACGATGTTGATGAGCCTGCCGGGAACAGCAATGGTCTTGATGACATTCTTTCCTTCGGTCAGACCCCTGATCGTCTCATCCTCGGCCGCGATGGCCAGCATGTCGTCTCTGGTCGCATCGCCCGGGATATCTATCTTAGCTTTATTCTTACCGTTGATCTGGACGACGATCTCGATGGTGTCTTTGACCAGGGCGTCCGGATCATAGGAAGGCCAGCTCTGCGCGTAGGCCCTGCCCTCATAGCCCAGGTGCTCCCACATTTCCTCTGTGACATGGGGAACGAAGGGAGCCAGCAGGACGACCAGGGTCCGGATCGCGCAGGCAAACAGTGTTTCGTTCACATCGCCTTCTCTGTATTTGTACATTTCGTTGACCAGTTCCATGATGGAGCTGATGGCCGTATTGAAGTTGAACCTCTCGCCGATGTCCTCGGTCACCTTCTTGATGGTGTAGTTCAGGGTGTAGGCCAGCTTGCGGTCGGCGTCGTTTCTGATCTCGTACTCGCCCGGGACCGCCTTTTCGTAGTTGGCCTTGAAATCGTAGACCATCCGGTAGACACGGTTGAGGAAACGGAAGGATCCTTCTACTCCGCGGTCGGACCAGTCCAGCTCACGTTCCGGCGGCGCCGCGAACAGGATGAAGAGACGGGCCGTATCCGCGCCGTACTTCTCGATGATCTCCGCCGGGCTGACCACGTTGCCCAGAGACTTGCTCATCTTGGCTCCGTCCTTGATGACCATGCCCTGGGTCAGCAGGTTCTGGAAAGGCTCCTCGCTTGAGGTCAGGCCCAGATCATAGAGGGCCATCTGGAAGAACCTGGCGTACATCAGGTGAAGGATAGCGTGCTCCACTCCGCCGATATACTGGTCGACGTTCATCCAGTAGTCCGCCTTTTCCTTGCTGAAGGCCTGCTCGGTATTCCTGGCGTCGGTGTAACGGAGGAAGTACCAGGAGGAATCCAGGAAGGTATCCATGGTATCCAGCTCTCTCTTGGCCGGCTTGCCGCAGCAGGGACATACGGTGTCCGCGAAGGTCTTGGAAGTCGCCAGGGGGGATTCTCCCTTGCCGGTGAATTCCACGTCGGTGGGCAGCATGACCGGAAGGTTCTCTTCCTTCTCAGGCACCCAGCCGCAGTCCTCGCAGTAGATCATGGGGATGGGTGTTCCCCAGTATCTCTGACGGGAGATCAGCCAGTCCCGCAGACGGTAGGTGATGGTCGGCTCTCCGATCCCTCTCTCTTTGGCGACCAGGGCGATCTTCTCGATGGCTTCCTTATTGTTCATTCCGGAGAACTCGCCGGAATTGATCAGAACGCCTTCAGCGGCGCAGGCTTCCTTGAGGTCGTTGACATCCACTTCCGGATCCTGGGGATCGATGACCGGGATGATCTCCAGATCGAACTTTTTGGCGAAGTCAAAGTCTCTCTGGTCGTGAGCCGGAACGCCCATGACAGCGCCGGTCCCGTAGCCCATGAGGACGTAGTCGGAAATGTAGATGGGCATAGGCTTCTTGGTAAAGGGATTGACGGCGTAGCGTCCGATGAAGACGCCGGTCTTCTCGTTGGTTGTGGATGTACGCTCGATCTCCGTCATGTGGGCGCAGCGGTCGATGTATTCTCTGACCGGAGCCTCATATTCGGTTCCCTCTACCATGGGGATCACGTCCGGATACTCCGGAGCCAGGACCATGAAGGTGGTTCCGTAGATGGTGTCGATCCTGGTGGTGAATACGGTCAGCTTCTCCTCTCTGTCCTGGACATCAAAGGTCGCCAGGGCGCCCTTGGATTTACCGATCCAGTTTCTCTGCATGGTCTTGACCTTGGTCGGCCATCCATCCAGCGTATCCAGGTTTTGCAGGAGCCGGTCCGCGTAATCGGTGATCTTGAAGTACCACTGGGACAGGTCCTTCTTGCCTACCGGCGACTTGCACCGCTCGCAGCAGCCGTCGACGACCTGTTCATTGGCCAGTACCGTCTGGCAGCTGGGGCACCAGTTGACCTGGCTCTCCTTCTTATAGGCCAGGCCCTTCTTGTAGAACTGGATGAAGATCCACTGCATCCAGCGGTAGTATTCCGGATGGCAGGTGGCCACTTCCCTGTTCCAGTCATAGGACAGGCCCATCTGCTTCAGCTGGTCCTGCATGTCGCTGATGTTTGCCCAGGTCCAGTCAGCAGGCGCAACGTTATGCTTGATGGCCGCGTTCTCCGCCGGGAGCCCGAATCCGTCCCATCCCATCGGATGGAGGACGTTGAAGCCGTTCATGGTCTTGAAACGGGCAAGGACGTCACCGATGGAATAGTTCCTCACGTGACCCATGTGGAGCTTGCCTGACGGGTAAGGGAACATTTCCAGGACGTAATACTTCTCTTTGTCCGGATCCTCGCTGACCCGGAAAGCATCCTCCTTCTCCCAGATCTGCTGCCATTTCTTCTCGATCTCTGTGAAATTGTACTTCTCTAACATTGCTACCTACTTACCTCCATAATTCTATTCGCAGGTGACCATTTCGCAGTCGCCCCAGATTTTCTCGATATTATACTTCTCCCGCATCTCCACGGTCAGTATATTGACGATGACATCGCCGTAGTCCATCAGGATCCATCCCGAATCCTTCTTGCCCTCCACGCTCTTGGGAAAGATCTCCATGGGTTCCAGCAGATCTTCCACGTAGTCCTTGAGGGCTTCCAGCTGCCGCTGGCTTCCGGCAGACCCCATCACAAAGTAATCCGCAAAGGATGACTTGGGGCTGATGTCGATGATACAGACATCGCCTGCTTTATTATCGCTTAGTTTCTTTGCGATCTTCTGAGCCATTTCTTTTGGTTCAAGCATGTTCCTTCTCCTCTCGTTCAGGATCTCTTTTATCTTTCAGATACGCAAGGGCATCTGTCGTATCGGTATCGATGAAGGCTCCCTTCTTTTTCAGGTAGCCCACGGTCCTCTCCAGCATGCAAAGGCAGGCTTTGTCCAGGTCGGTCCTGGCCAGGTCCCGGATGACATCTACTGACGGATAGATTCGCCCCGGTTCGATGCCGTCGGCCAGGAAGACCACCTTCTCCAGAAGGCTCATCCCCGCCCGGCCGGTGGTATGGTAGGAAACGGCGTTCAGGATATCCTGATCCCCGATCCCGAAATCCCGCTCCATCAGGCAGCGGGCGATCTTGCTGTGAGCAAGATTGGGGTTGTCTATGTATTTGGGATCCAGCCCGAAGGTCCGGACCTGCCGGTTCATTTCCTCCCTGGTCAGGTTCTTGGCCATGTCGTGGAAGATGGAGGCCGTCACAGCCTTTGCGGGATCTGCCCCGAACCGTCTGGCCAGCGCCGCGGCCTCGTCCGCCACCCTGCAGGTGTGGACCAGGCGGGACTCCTTGAGATGTTCCTTGATATAGGCGAATCCCCGGTCGTTGATGGTCCTGCCGCTGTATAGGCCCCGGCTGCGGATGTAGTCCTCGACCGCCTGGGGGATCAGGTCCCCGGCCGGCGCTCCCGAGGCCAGCCTCTCTCTGATCTCGGTGGCGGAGATGTCGAACTGTTCGTTGCGGATCACCAGGATCTCGGTGCCGTAGGTCTCCTTGAGACGGCGGACGCATCTGTCCAGTTCCTCATCTTCGTATCCGGGCCGGCTGCCGACGATGAAGCTGTATGTGGTCAGCAGCTCCTCGGCGTGCATCCAGGTGTCCAGCTTCAGTATGGAATCGGTCCCGGTGATGAAGCATATCCTGGAATCGGGTCCGAAACGCTCCTGCATGGCCCGAAGGGTCAGGTAAGTATAGGAGACCCCTTCCTGGTCAAGTTCGTAGCTGCAGGGCTCGATCCGTTCTTCCCCGGCAAGGGCCAGACGGAGCATCTCCATCCTGTCCTCCCCCGAGGCCGGCATCCGGTCCTGCTTAAAGGGCTGCAGCCTGGCCGGGATCAGAAGGACCCGGTCAAGACCGGCCTGGGCCAGAGCGTCCCGGGCAAGGCCTACGTGGCCTGAATGGACCGGATCGAAGCTTCCTCCCAGTATGCCGATCTTTTTCATCACTCTTCTCTCAGCCGGATGCCAAGCTCCTCCAGCTGGGTCTCATCGACCAGTCCCGGAGCCTCGCTGACCATGCACTGGGCAGCCTGGTTCTTGGGGAAGGCGATGACTTCACGGATGGATTTCTCCCCGGTCAGGAGCATGACCAGACGGTCAAGTCCGTAGGCAAGTCCGCCGTGAGGCGGCGTGCCGTAGCGGAAGGCTTCCACCAGGAACCCGAACTTCTCGTTGATCTCCTCTTCTCCCATGTTCAGGGCCTTGAACATATCCTCCTGCATATCCTTGTCGTGGATACGGATGCTGCCTCCGCCAAGCTCTACGCCGTTGAGGACGATGTCGTAGGCGTTGGCCTTGCAGGAATGAGGATCGGTCTTGAGAAGGTCCGCGTCCTCTGCCTTGGGGGAAGTAAACGGATGATGCATAGCCGACCACCGGTCCTCCTTCTCGTCGTACTCGAAGAGGGGGAAATCGACCACCCACAGGAAGTTGAACTGCTGGTCATCCAGAAGTCCCAGTTCTCCCGCCATATGTCTTCTCAGGAAGCCCAGGGCATCCCAGACGACTTTATTAGTATCGCTGACGATCAGGATCAGGTCGCCGTCCTTGGCTCCCATCCGGTCCGCGATCTCCTTCAGCTGCTCGGGGGTAAAGAACTTGTTGACGGAGGAGGATACGCCGTCGGCGGTCACCTTCATCCATACCATGCCTTTGGCCCCGTAGCTCTTGATGGCTTCGGTCAGCTTATCGATCTTCTTTCTTGTGTAGGTCTGAGCCGCCCCGTCCACACAGATGCCCCGGACGCTGCCGCCCTTTTCGATGGCGTCGGTGAAGACCTTGAATTCGCAGTCTCTGACCATGTCGGTGATATCCTGGAGCTCAAAACCGAATCTGGTGTCCGGCTTGTCGCTGCCGTAGCGGTCCATGGCTTCCTGCCAGGTCATCCGCGGGAAAGGAGTCTCCAGGTCGATCCCCTTCAGCTCTTTGAAGACACGCTTCATGAAGCCTTCCTGGATCTCGATGACATCGTCCACTTCCACGAAGGACATCTCCAGGTCGATCTGGGTGAATTCCGGCTGCCGGTCCGCCCGCAGGTCTTCGTCACGGAAGCACTTGACCACCTGGAAATACCGGTCGGTCCCGCCTACCATCAGCAGCTGCTTGAAGGTCTGGGGAGACTGGGGCAGCGCGTAGAAGCGGCCCGGGTTGACCCGGCTGGGGACCAGATAGTCCCTGGCTCCTTCCGGAGTGGACTTGATCAGCATGGGAGTCTCCACCTCGGTGAAGCCGTTCTCCGCGAAATAGTTTCTGGCGATGTTGGTCAGTTTGGCCCGGAAGGTCAGGTTGTCCTGCATCTTCTTCTTTCTCAGGTCCAGATATCTGTACTTCAGACGAAGGTTATCGTCTACGTTGTCGTCATCCTTGATGTAGATCGGCGGAGTCTCCGCTTCGGAGTAGATCACCAGCTCCTCGGCCAGGATCTCGATGTCGCCTGTGGGCAGGTCCGGATTCTTGGATTCTCTCTCCGCTACCTTGCCTCTGACGCCGACCACGTACTCGCTTCTCAGGCTGTCCGCCTTCTCGAACAGTTCCTGGGGGATCTGGTCGTTGAAGACCACCTGGCTGATGCCGGTCTTATCTCTCACATCGCAGAAGATCAGGCCGCCCAGATTTCTCCTCTTGGCCACCCAGCCGTTCAGTGAAACGGTCTGGCCGATGTGTTCGCTTCTCAGGTCGCCGCACATGTGTGTGCGCTTCATTATTGCCATTTATATTCGTCCTTTCTTATTTCAGTGCTTCCACGATCCCGTCGATCGCGACTTCCGTCTGCTCTCCGCTCTCCATGTCCTTGATGGTCAGCTTGCCGCTCTCCAGCTCGCTGTCGCCGATGACGATGGTCTTGGCGGCCCCGATCCTGTTGGCGTGCTTGAACTGGTTCTTCAGGTTCCTGCCCATCACGTCCATCTGGACCGTGATATCGGCGTCACGCAGCTCTTTCATCAGCTTGAGAGCAGCCATCTTGCCGGCGTCTCCCATGTAGGCGATGAAGACTTCCGTGCCCGGTTCCTTGGGGATCTCGAAGCCGCAGGCTTCCATGGTCATGAGCATACGCTCCTTGCCCATGCCCCAGCCGACTCCCGGGGTGGACGGTCCGCCGATCTCCTCGACCAGGCCGTCATATCTTCCGCCGCCGCAGACCGTACCCTGAGCACCAATCTTGGTGGTGACGAACTCAAAAGCTGTCTTGGTATAGTAATCCAGACCGCGGACGATCTTGGGATTGACTTCGTATTCGATGCCGAAGGCGTCCAGATTGGCCTTGAGCTCTTCAAATGCCGTCCGGCACTCATCGCAGAGATAGTCCAGCATCATGGGAGCATCCTTGACCAGCTCCTGGTCGATGGGAGACTTGCAGTCCAGGATACGCATGGGGTTGGTGTGATAGCGCTCCTGACAGGTCGGACAGAGCTGATCGTACTTGGGCTTCAGGAAATCCTTGAGGGCAGTCCTGTGCTCCCCTCTGCACTTGGGACATCCTACGCTGTTGATTTCCAGCTTCACATCGGTGATCCCCATGGACTTGATGAACTCGTATCCGATGGCGATGATCTCCGCATCCGCCATCATATCGGTGGTCCCGAAGGTCTCCACGCCGAACTGGTGGAACTCTCTCAGACGGCCCGACTGGGGCTTCTCATAGCGGAAGCAGGGAATGTTATAGTAATACTTGTTGGGCTGGATGCCGGCGTATTCCTTATGCTCCACATAGGCCCGGACTACCGGGGAAGTCCCTTCCGGACGCAGGGTGATGCTCCGGCCGGCGAAATCCTTGAAGGTGTACATTTCCTTCTGAACGATATCGGTCGTATCGCCTACACCGCGGTGGAAGAGCTCGGTATGCTCGAATACCGGTGTGCGGATCTCCTGAAAACCGTACTTACGGCAGGTCTCAGCGAATTTCTCCTCCAGATAGTGCCACTTGTATGCCTCCTGAGGCATGACATCCTTGGTTCCTTTCGGTGCGTTTGTTAACATTGTTCATTCCTCCACTTATTCTGTCGTCTGGCCAAAAAACTTATTCCGCTTCCTGGCGATCATTTCATCGATTCGCTCGATGTAGATTTCATAATTGGATACATTGGCGACCCGTTCCAGCCGGTTCTCCGCCGGGAAAAAGATCTTGCTGATCCCTCCTGCTCCCAGGGCCAGGATCGACTGCCGTTCCTCCATGATCCTGATATTATAAACAGAGATCTTATCCTCTCTGCAATATCCGATGTTCTCCGTGCTCCCGGAGGTGTGCTTCTGCCGGTAGAGGTAATAGGGCCGGAAGCCCTCTCTGCGCAGCCTCTCCGACGCGTGGGCCAGCATCTCCTCCCTCAGCAGCTCTTCTTTGTAATTGAAGTTCTCGTCCATCTCCTTGAGCCGGGATGCCCTTTTCACCGCCAGGGTGTGCAGGGTGATGTTGTCCGCCCCAAGGCCGATCACCCGGTCCAGGCTCTCTGCAAAGTCTGGGAAGTCCTCTCCGGGAAGGCCGGCGATCAGATCCGTGTTGATGCACTGGAATCCGGCGGCCTTGGCTATCCTGAAGGCCTCTTCCGTTTCTTCGACCGTATGCCTGCGGCCGATCAGGTCCAGGGTCTCCTGCTTCATGGACTGGGGATTGATGCTGATCCGGTCAACTCCCCTCTTCCGCAGGACCGAGAGCTTATCTTCGGTGATGGTGTCCGGCCGGCCCGCTTCCACGGTGAATTCCCGGCAGGAGCTCAGGTCGAAATGACCTTCCACCAGGCCCAGGAGCCAGTCCAGCTGGCCAGCGTCCAGGGTGGTCGGTGTCCCTCCCCCGAAATAGACCGATTCGATCCGGAAGCCGTCTTCTGCTGCCGCAGCCCCGGCATACTCGATCTCCTTGCCCAGGGCCTGCAGATAGCGGGCGATCTCCTCTTTTCCCACCTGGTTTGAGGTGAAAGAACAGTAGAGACATCTGGTGGGACAGAAGGGTATGCCCAGATAGACCGACAGGCTTTTCCTGCCCGGATCTCCTGCCGTCTGCCTCTGGTAGTCCATGATCTCCGTGGCCAGCTGCCTTTTGGCCGGATGGACCAGGTAGCGGTCCCTGAGGACGGCCTCCGTTCCTTGCTCCCGGCTTTCGGCCTTCCTCTGTCCGAAGGTCAGCTCCCAGGTAAGCTTGACCGGGCGGATCCCGGTCAGGATCCCCCACTTGGGCGACTTGCCCGTATGCTTCTCAAGGTCCCGGTAGATCTGCCTCTTGACCGCGTCGGCGTCTCCGTCGTAGCAGTATTCCAGGAGGACGGCCGGCTCTTCGGCCGGGTCCTGGCTCTCCTGCGGCCCACCAGCCTTTGGATCAGCCTCCGGACCAGCCTTTGCATCAGCGTTCAGCCGGTATTCCGACGGCTGCAGGAAGACCTTGATCAGCTCTTCGTATGGATTCAGTTTGTCTGTTCCTGTTATGCGGATATCAAACAAAGGGATTGTGCTCCTTTTCCCATCCGATGTTGGTCGGCCCCATATGGCCGGGATAGACGTCCGTCTCATTGGGCAGGGCCCAGAGCTTCTCCCGGATGGAATCCCTCAGCTTCTTGGTGGAAGATCCGGGGAAATCGGTCCGGCCCACGGAAGCCTGGAAGAGAGTATCTCCGCTGAAAAGGACGTTCCATGCCGGTACGTAGACGCACATGCCCCCGGGAGAATGGCCCGGTGTGGACAGGAACTGCATCTCGATGGACCCGCAGGTCAGCCTGTCTCCGTCATTGACGAACATATCCGGATGGATCCTGGTCAGCTGTCCCCACTGCCGGCTCATGTTGAAATCAGGGTCGCCCAGCATCTGCTCCTCGGCAGCGTCGGCGACGATCTTCGCGCCCGGGAAATCCTGCTGAAGAGCCGGGATCCCCATGATATGGTCGGCGTGGCCGTGGGTCAGGATGATGTATTCCAGGTCGATGCCGGTTGACATAACATGGTCTTTCATCTTCTCGTTCCAGCCGCCCGGATCGACGATGAATCCCTTCTTGGTCGTCTCGTCAACGACCAGATATGTATTGACGCCCAGCGGTCCGCTCGGCATATTGGTGATCTGCATATGTTACCTCCGTTAAAACAGCTTGTGGCTGTCCAGCAAAATGGTCACCGGCCCGTCGTTTTCGATGCTGACGACCATGTGGGTCTGAAAGACCCCTTCCTCCACGTGGATCCCCTTTTCCCGGATCCGGCTGATGACGCTCTGGTAGAGCTCGTTTGCCTCTTCCGGCCGGGCTGCCCTGGTGAATCCGGGCCTTCTCCCCTTGCGGGCGTCGGCCAGGAGGGTGAACTGGGAAACGGCCAGGATCTGGCCGCCCACATCCTCGATGGACAGGTTCAGTTTATCGTCTTCATCCTCAAAGACCCGAAGGCCTGTGATCTTATCCGCTATATACTGGGCATCTTTCTCGGTGTCCCCGGTCTCCACTCCGATCAGGAC
The DNA here is from genome assembly GCA_946631075.1 of uncultured Bacillota bacterium. GTDB lineage: Bacteria > Bacillota > Clostridia > Peptostreptococcales > Anaerovoracaceae > Lentihominibacter. The sequence continues at coordinate 24,575 of CAMOZS010000001.1, forward strand.
CATGAATCCGGCGCCGATCTGCCCCTTCAGCTCACCTTCCACGGTGACGCTGCTTCTGTTTACCTTCTGTATGACTGCTCTCATGCTCTGCTCCTGTAGGCGTCCATGATCCCCGGCACGTTCCTCAGTGACCGGCAGATCTTCTCCACCTGCTCTCTGTCGTGGATGGACAGGGTCAGGTCCATGCGGATGGTCTCGTCCTTGCCCGCTTTGGCGTTGAGGCCGGCGATGTGGACGTCCATGTCCTCGCAGATCTTGGAGATGCCGGAGAATATTCCCTTCTGGTCCTTGGCCGTCACGGCGATGGTGCTGTTATAGGAACTCTCCAGCATGGTCGGATCCCAGCTGACCTCGATCATCCTCTGACGGTCTTCGTCTGTCATATTGCGCAGGTTGTCGCAGTCTCTGCGGTGGACGGTGATCCCCCGCCCCTTGGTGATGAATCCCACGATGTCATCCCCGGGGACCGGCCGGCAGCAGCGGCCCAGCTGGATCAGAAGGTTATCCACACCGTCCACGACCACTCCGGTCTTGTCGACGATCCGCCTTCTCTCCTGTTCCTGCCGCTCCGTTCTCTTCTGGACCTTCTCCCCGATCGTGTTCAGGTCGTCCATCAGAGACTTCTCTTTCTCGGAATCTTCCAGCCGCCCGGCTTCTTCTTCATAGCTGAGCAAAATCTGGAGGACCTTGCTCTGGAAGTTGCCGCCGTAGCTGAGCTGGGTGAAGAGCTCGTCCTGATCCTTGAATCCTACTTCCTTGACCGCCCGGTTCAGGTAGGCGTTCTTCAGCAGGACCTTGGGATCGTGGCCCTTCTTCCTCAGGTATTTATCGAAAAGGTCCTTGCCCTTGTCGACGGCGTCGTTCTTGTTCTCCCGCTTGAGCCACTGACGGATCTTATTGCGGGCCGAGCTGCTCTTGGCGATCTTGAGCCAGTCGATGCTGGGTCCGGCCGCGTTGGGAGAAGTGACGATCTCGATGATGTTGCCGTTCTCCAGCTGGTGGTCGATGGTGACCATCTTGCCGTTGACCTTGGCTCCCACGCACTTGCAGCCGACGTCCGTATGGATCTTGAAGGCGAAGTCAAGCGGAGTTGATCCCGCGGGAAGCTCGATGACGTCCCCCTGGGGGGTGAATACGAATACCTGAGAGGAAAAGAGATCCATCTTCAGGGATTCCATGAACTCCCGGGGATCGCTTACGTCCTTCTGCCATTCCAAAGCCTGGCGCAGCCAGGAAAGCTTGACCTCTTCGGTGTCCGACTGGACCCCTTCTTTGTATTTCCAGTGGGCAGCGATACCGTATTCGGCGATACGGTGCATCTCGTAGGTCCGGATCTGGATCTCGAACGGTCTGCCCGCGTCGCCGATCACCGTCGTATGCAAAGACTGGTACATGTTGGGTTTGGGCATGGCGATGTAGTCCTTGAACCTGCCCGGGATCGGCGTCCACATGGTATGCACAAGTCCAAGGACCGCGTAGCAGTCCCGGACGGTCTCGACGATGATCCTTACGGCCATCAGGTCGAAGATCTCGTCGATGTTCTTGTGCTGATATTTCATTTTTTTATAAATGCTGTAGAAGTGTTTGGACCGGCCGTAGATCTCATAACGGATGCCGATCTCATCGAGGCTGCCCTTCATCTTGTTGATGATGTTCTCGATGGCATCCTCTCTCTCTTCCTTCCGTTCACTCACCTGCTCGGCCAGATCATAGTAGGCTTCAGGCTCCAGGAACTTAAGAGCGATGTCCTCCAGCTCCATCTTCATGGAATAGATACCCAGACGGGCCGCCAGAGGCGCGTAGATGTCCAGGGTCTCCTGGCACTTCTCCACGATCTTCTCGTGGGACATGTAGTTGATGGTCCTCAGGTTGTGGAGCCGGTCGCTGAGCTTGATGATCAGGACCCGGATGTCCTTGGACATGGCAAGGAACATCTTGCGCAGGTTCTCTACCTGCCTGGCTTCCTTGCTCTCGAACTTAAGAGAACCCAGCTTGGTCACCCCGTCGACCAGAAGCTCGACCTCATCGCCGAAGTCTCTGGCCAGTTCTTCCTTGGTATAGGGGGTGTCCTCGACCACGTCGTGAAGAAGGCCCGCGATGATGGTCTCCTCATCCATGCCAAGGTCCGCCAGGATCTCCGCCACCGCCATAGGATGGATCAGATAGGGCTCGCCGGACTTGCGCAGCTGGCCCCGGTGCATCTCTTCAGCCACATCATAAGCGTGGCTGATCATGTCGATGTCATAGTTCTCATTGAAGTTTTTGATGGTGTCGAGAAATTCGCTCTTTTTTTTCATTATGTCCTGATCTGTTCCTGTCTGGCAGTTTCTGAAGAACGATTCTGACGGAAGCGCAGGCGCGCTTCCGTCAAATCAGCATTATCACGCAGGGGTCTCCCTGTTTAGAGGCGGAAAGCCTCTTCTTCTTCTTTTGGTTCGGCCGGCTTCTTGTTGCCCTTGACATAGCGCTTGGAACGGCGCTGTCCGTCGGCCTTCTTCTGAGACTTCTTAGCTTCTGCCTTAGCGGCTTCCGCGCCGGATTCGCCGGCGGTCTCAGCTGCAGTGCCCTCAGCCTTCGCTTCGGCAGCCTCAGCTTCAGCGGCCTTAGCTTCTTCTGCCCTGGCCTCCTCAGCCTTTGCAGTGGTCTCTTCCTTGACCTGGGAAGCAGCCTTCTCGTCAGCCGGAGCTTCTGTCTCGGCGACCGGCTGGCCCAGCTTCTTCGCTGCCTTAGCGTCCTTCTTAGCCTGCTTCTTGGCCAGCTTGATCTGGCGCTCGTAGGTGGATACCTTGCCCAGAGTGCTGAACTCGTAGTAGAAGGGCGAGCAGATGCAGATGGAGGAATAGGTACCGGCCAGGATACCGACCATCAGCGGCAGGATGAATACCCGGATGGCCTCGCCTGCCATGATCAGCAGGGGCACCATGACCAGGATGGTGGTCGCCGATGTCATCAGGGACCGGCTCAGGGTCTGGCTGATGGAGGTATCGATGGTCTCGACCAGATTGCCTCGTTTCATGTATTTCAGGTTCTCACGGATACGGTCGAAGATAACGATGGTATCGTTGATCGAGTAACCGACGACGGTCAGGATACCCGCGATGAATGGGTTGTTGACCGTGACCTGGAAAATAGCGTAGAAGGATATGACGATCAGTACGTCATGGAGTACGCCCAGCATGGCCGATCCGCCGAACCGCCACTGGCGGAACCGGATCCTGATATAGATCAGCATACATATCGCCGCTATGACGATGGCCAGGATGGCGTTGTTTCTCAGTTCCTTGCCCACAGAGCCGCCGAACAGCTCCTGAGCGATGATGTCCTCATCCGTGGTACCGAAGGCTTCGTTGATGGTATCGATGACCTTGGCTCTCTCGGCGTTCTCCATAGCCTCGGTGGTACGGATAACGATCTCCTTGTTGCCCTCTCCGGAATAGATGATGGTCGGATCCAGATCGTAGGATGCGATAGCCTTCTCCACATCGGCGATCTTGACCTGCTTGTGCATATCCATCTGGATCATGGTGCCTCCGGTAAAGTCGATACCGAAGTTCAGGCCTCTGGCTACGCCGCAGACCAGTCCGATGATCAGGATGGCCGCGGAGATGCAGTACATGACCTTCCTCTTATCGATCAGCTTCAGGTGGCCCATATATGCAAAGGCTGCCTTGCCGTTCTTCTTGATCCCGAAGAAGCCTGTCTTCGCTGTCGCCCTGCTCTGGGCGAAGAGTCCGACGTAAAGCTGGGTGACGATGACCGCGGTGAAGATGGAGACGATGATACCGACCATGAAGGTGAAGGCGAAGCCCTTGACCGAGCTGGTACCTACCTCGTACAGGATGACCGCTGCGATCAGGGTGGTTACCTGGGAGTCGATGATCGAGGTCAGGGCCCGCTTATATCCTGTCTCAGCAGCGACTCGTATGCTCCTGCCTGCCATAAGTTCTTCCCGGATACGGGAGAATATGATGACGTTGGCGTCTACCGCCATACCGACGGCGACGATGATGCCGGCGATACCGGGCAGAGTCAGAGTCACGTGCATGACGGACATGATGTTGACTACGATGACCACGTAGAAGAGCAGTGCCAGGTCCGCGGCGATACCCAGGCCTCTGTAGGCCAGCAGCATCAGCAGCAGGACCAGTCCCAGGCCGATCAGGCCCGCGTAGACGCTCATCTCGAGAGCGTTGTAGCCGATCTGAGCCGACTGGACAGAGGATGTGACCTCGGTCAGGGTGATCGGAAGCGATCCGCCCCGGATCAGAGCTGCCAGGTTCTGGGCTTCTTCCTGTGTGAAGTCGCCGGTAATGCTGCAGCTTCCGCCCGCGATAGGCTCATTGACGTGAGGCGCGGAAATGATCTCGTTGTCCAGGACGATGGCGATGGCTCCGCTGTCTACTCCCTGGATTGCGGACTGTACTTCTCCGTTGTATGCCTTCTTGGTAGCTTCATAAAAAGCGTCTGCTCCGGAACTGTCGAACTGCAGGTTGACCGCGTAGCTCGTGGATTTATCATCCTGTCCGGCCTGAGCGTCCTTGACGCTGCCGCCGTCCAGGACCAGAGATCCGTCAGCTAAGATGAACTGCAGCTGGGCTGTCTTACCGATCTGCTCGATGGCTTCCTCGGCGTTCTCAGCTCCCGGCAGTTCTACACGGATCCGGTTCTCACCTTCGATGGTGACCGTCGGCTCCGAAAGGCCCAGCTCGTTGACACGGTTCTCGATGACGGCCTGGGTCTGTTCCATGACCGTACGCTTGTCTTCATCGGTGGTGTACTTGGCCAGATCCTTCTTATCTGCTTCCAGAACGACGTAGACGCCGCCCTTGATGTCCAGACCAAGACCCATACGGTCCTTGATCGGGGTGAGCGGCCCAATACCCTTGACTGTAACGACCCAACCGAATGCGATGATTATGATGAACACAATCGCCAGCACTCTCCTTACGTTATAACTCATAAATTCCTCCAGCTAGATAATATTTGAATGTATTCTTAACACAGAATATCACATTATATTGTACATCTTTTCGCTGACCGGCACAAGATAAAAATGAAAAGAAGAAGCGCGTTCAGCGCTTCTTCCTGACGATATTTCCAACCTTGTTTATTCCTCCTTGGCATCTTCTGCCTCGGCGGGAACTTCTGCCTCAGCTGCAGGCTCCTCGACCTGTACCGGTTCTTCTTCGATGACCGGATCGGCAGCTTCTTCAGCGGCCGGTTCTTCTTCGACGACCGGCGCAGCCTTCTTCATTCTCTTAGGCTTGGATCTTCTGACTTCCTTCTCCTCGGCATCGCCCATTTCCTCGAAGTCGTCAGCTGTCGCCTTGTTGTGGCCGCTGCCTTCCTTGACGACCTTGGATATGGACCATCTCATCATCTCCATCTTGACCTTGTCGGCCCCGACCTGGATCACGATAGTCTCGTCCTTGGTCTTGACGATCTTGCCGCAGATGCCGCCGATCGTTACGATCTCATCGCCCACCTGGACGCTGTTTCTCATCGCTGTAGTTTCCTTCTCCCGCTTCTTCTGAGGCCGGATCATAAGAAAATACATGATCACGATCAGCAATATCAAGGGAATGATTGTCATAAGAGTATTTCCGCCCATTAGTTTAACCTCCTGTGCTCCATATTACGAACTGGTGCCGGCAGTGGGGGTCGAACCCACACGGTGTTGCCACCACGGGATTTTGAGTCCCGCACGTCTGCCAATTCCATCATGCCGGCATGACTCTAAAATTATAGCATCATGCCGTTACGATTTCAAGTTCCTCTTCTTCGATTTTCTCCATATGCTTGCGCCCGATCAGCCGGTACATGACGGGGATGATCAGCAGGGTCATGACCGTGCCGAACAGCAGTCCCCCGATGCAGACGATGGCTACCGGCTGGACCATTTCCGCCCCGTTTCCTATGCCGATGGCCAGGGGGATCAGGCCCAGGATGGTGGTCGCCGCCGTCATCAGGACCGGCCGCATACGGACCGCTCCGGCGTGGATGATGGCCTCTTCCATCTCCATGCCCTCCAGCCGGAACCGGTTGATGGTATCCACCAGGACGATGGCGTTATTGACGACGATACCCATCAGCATGACAAAGCCGAACATGCCGACTACGCTCATCACCTGTCCGGTGATCAGAAGGGACAGCATTCCTCCCGTAAAGGCCAGGGGAACGGCGAAGATGATGATGAATGGAGATCTCATCGACTGGAACTGGGCGACCATGATCAGGTAGACCAGGGCGAATCCGACCAGGAGCATGAGCAGCATCTGCCGCATGGAATGCATGATCTCCTCGTTCTGTCCCCCGTATTCGATGGTGACCCCGTCTCTGACCAGGTTCTCATCCTCGATGATATTCCTGATCTTGCTGGTGGTCTTGGTGATATTGTATCCGTCTTTGACTCCCGCGGAAAGGCTGGCGCTCCTTCGCTGACCTTCATGCTCGATCTGGCTTAGGGATGCGTCTTCGCTGATGTCGACGATCCGGGTCAGCTTGACCGTATCCTTGGTCCCGTCCTTCTTGTCCACAGTCAGCTTCAGGTTTTCCAGCTCCTCTCTGGTGAAGCCGGAAGCGGCGTTCTCGATGTTGACATCGATGCTGGTCCCATCCTTCTTCAGGGTCGTCGCCGGTTTCTCCTTGGTCAGTTTCCCGGCGATCTGCTGATAGACCTGGGCCACCGTCAGCCCTTCCTCCATGGCCAGGTTCTTGTCCACGGTGATATGGATCTCCTCGGTCCGGTTCTCGGTGATGTCGGAAACATCCTCAAGCTCCTTCATCCGCCCCATACGGCCTTCGATGTCCTCGGCCGATTCACGCAGGGCGTCAAGGTCATCGGAATAAAGGGTCAGCCCGATGTCGGACCCTCCCATATAGGAGGCCATGTCCACATCGGCCGATGTCTGGATGACCAGATTGTATTTCTTCTCATATTTCTTCATGATCTTGACGATCTGATCCGCGTTCTCGGTCTTGGATTCGTCCATGACGATGTACATGGTCGTTTCGGTCACGTTGTCGTCCATCCCCTCCATACCGAAGGATCCCAGGGTATTCGAGGCCAGCATGGCTCCCGCCGTCTCTACCCCGTCCACCTTGCGGACCGCTGTCATGATCTCGTCGTTGATGGTAGCTGTCTCTTCTATGGTGCTGTCTTCGGGCATGGTGATGTCCGCGGAGATCTGGGGAGTGGACATGGCCGGCATGAATTCAAAGCCTCTGGTCAGCAGAAGCCCGGCGCTGCCAAGCAGGAGGACCAGAGCCCCGATCAGGACGATGGCCCCGTGCCGCAGGCCCCAGCCGGCGATGGACCGGTATTTGGTGACCACTCTTCCCTTCTGTCCCAGGACCGTCCGTTTCGGGCTCTTGGTCAGCATCCCCTTGGCCATGGCCGGAGCCAGGGTCAGGGCGATCAAAAGGCTGGCCATCAGCGAATAGGTAACGGTCAGGGCCAGATCCATGAAGATATCCTTGGTGGTCCCGTCCACGAATATGATGGGAACGAATACGCATATGGTGGTCAGGGTCGACGCGGTGATGGCGCCGGCCACCTGGACCGCCCCGGACAGGGCGGACTGTACCAGGGAATAACCCATGCCCCTCAGCCGGTAGATGTTCTCGATAACGACGATGGAGTTATCCACCAGCATGCCTATGCCTATGGCAAGGCCGGACAGGGAGATCATATTCAGGGTCACCCCGGAAAAATACATCAGGGCGATAGCGAAGACGACGCTGACCGGGATGCTGATGGCGGTGATGATGGTCGGCCGGATGTCCCGCAGGAAGAAGAGCAGGATCAGAATGGCCAGGATAGCCCCCAGCAGCAGGTTGTTCAGGACGGATCGGATAACCGTATGGATGTATTCACCCTGGTCCATCAGGGTGGTGAAATGGAGCCCCTTGTGTTTTTTCTCCAGGGACTCGAACTTGTCGGCGAGGTTGTCGGCCACGGTCGCCGTAGCGTAGGTTGACTGCTTGGTGAAGCTGAGCAGGACTCCGTTCTCTCCGTTGATCCTGGCATAGGACTCGTCATCCTCCGAGGCGGGGACCACGGTCCCGATGTCGCAGACCCGGATGGGGTCGATCCCGTCGATGTCCAGGTCGAAAAGGATCATGTTCTCCATTTCTCCCCTGCCGGAGATCTTGTCTCCGACGGTGACCAGGACCTCTTCATCCCCGTCGACCACATAACCGGCCGGCATGCTGAAGTTCTGGGCCGCCAGGATGGAGGATACGTTGTCCATGGTGATGATCTGGTCCAGGTCCCCTCCCTGCAGGGCGGCTTCTCTTGAGTCCTCGATCTCCTGCAAAGTCTGCTGCAGCTGGGATATGGTCATCTGGACTGTGCTCTCGGCTGAGCTGAGATCGGAATATCCTGTGCTCAGCTTGAAGTCCAGGGCCGCTTCCTGCCCTTCGATCTCGGCCAGGCCCTGTTCGATCTGGGAAATGGCGTCGTCAAAGGCGGTCAGGTCGATCTGGTCGATGGCTGTCTGCAGGTCTTCCACGCTCTCAAAACCGGCCGCCTCCAGCTTTTTCATGGCGGTATCGATCCGGACCGGATCCATGGAGGCGAAATCCTCGCCTATGCTCTGGGCCAGCTGGACCAGGGCTTCCTTCTGTTCGGCGGTGACGGACTTCTGGGCCTCCAGTTTGGCCTTCTGCCGGATCAGCTTTTTCTTGGCTTTGGTAAATTTCCTGACGGCCTTCTTCTGGCCTTTGGTGATCTTGTCCTTGCCGTCCTCGATCTTGTTCTCGCCTTTTTTGGCCTGGTTGATGCCGCTTCTGACCTTGCTCTTGCCGTCGTCGATCTGGCTGTTGATGGCATCCCTGACCCGGTCGTTCAGGTCGTCGATCATGCCCTGGTCCAGCTGGATCCTGAGGCCGTCGTCGATCATGCCCATGGCGGTGATGCTGGCGACGCCTTCGGTTCCCTCCAGGGGAGTCATGAGCTCGTCTCTGGTAAAGGACGAGACTTCAGCGGTATCCTTATCTTTCATGGACACGGCGGTGACGGCCACCGGCAGCATGTCCATATTGATCTTCATTACTATAGGGGATCCGGCGCCTTCGGGCAGCTGGTCCCTGATCTGGTCCACCTTGTCCCGGATGTCGACGGAGATGGCGTCCATGTTGACGTCGTCGGTGAATACAAGGGTGATGTATGAGAAATTGTCGGCGGAAACCGACTGGAGCTGGTCGACGTTGGGCAGTGTGGCCAGCTGCTGCTCAAGGGGCTCGGTGATCTCCTTCTCGGCTTCCTCCGCGCTGGCCCCTGGATCGGTGGTCAGGACGATGGCTACCGGAGCGTTGATGTTGGGGAAAAGGTCCGGAGTCATCTTGGTCAGAGCGACCCCACCAAAAATAAGGACGATCACGACCGCCACAAAAATAGTAAAAGGTTTTCTGACACTCAGTCTGGATAGCATGAATACCCCTTGTTCAACCACTTTAACTTATACAAGAGGTATTATACGTTTGTACTCTTTTTAATGCAAGTAAAATTAGAGCCTCTGGCGTTTGTGTTTGAGCCGGCGATCCCAAAACAAAAACTGCCGCAATTGATGCGACAGCTTCTTGATTATGGTGCGGCTAGCCGGACTTGAACCGGCACGGTCTCCCACACGCCCCTCAAACGTGCGCGTCTGCCTATTCCGCCATAGCCGCATGATAGGCATGCCTTTTTGGCACTCGTTTATTTTAGTATCTTTTGCCTGCTTTGTCAACCGAAACATCTGTTAACATTATTATAGATTTCCGGCCCCGGTCTTCTCCCTGATCTCTTCAAGCACCGAGTCCAGCTGCCCCTGCAGCTCCTCCAGGCCCTGAGAATTATCCACGACAAAATCAGCCTTTGCCCTCTTCTCCTCATCGGACATCTGATTGCGGATCCTGGCCTTCACTTCCTCTTCGCTGCAGCCGTCCCGGGCCACCACTCTGTGGATCCGGACATCTTCATCGGCGCTGAGGACGATGACCGCATCGCAAAGGCTGTCCAGTCCCGACTCAAAGAGCAGGGGGACATCCAGCAGCACGGGGCGGTCTTCCTCCCCTGCCTCATGGATTCTGTCATAGATCTCCCTGATGATATGCCGGAAGAGGATATCTTCCAGAAGCTTCTTCTTGTCAGGATCGGCGAAGACCAGACCGGCCATGGCCGCCCGGTCAAGAGACCCATCCTCCCGGAGGACCCGGACAGGAGCCTGTCCGCCAGGCTCGCCATTGGGTCCTTCGTCTCCTATGCTTCCGAAGGCTTCCCCGATCTCCTCCAGCACGGGATTATCAACCCCTGCCTCCTTCACCGTCAGCTGCCGGCTGATGGCGTCGGCGTCCACGTGGACCAGTGCCGGATCCGCCTTGAGCAGGTATGCCGCCGCAGTGGATTTGCCGGTGCCGATCCCTCCGGTCAGGCCGATCACCGCTGCCCTCATTTCCTTATTTGAGCTCATACCAGTTCCCGCCTTCGTTCAGATCGGCCTTGAGGGCCACGTTCATGGTGACCGCCGATTCCATG
>CAMOZS010000002.1 GCA_946631075.1 uncultured Bacillota bacterium
TTTCTTGCCCCCGCAGACCGTCTCGATGGCGGACAGAGAACCGTCCCCTGTCTCAAGGCCGGTCAGTCTTGTGCCGAAGCGGACTTCTCCTCCGGCGTCCTCGATCTGTTTTCTCAGCCGGGGTATGATCTCCCGCAGCTTGTCGGTCCCGATGTGGGGCCGGTGCTGGTAGAGGATGGCCGGATCCGCTCCCGCCCCGGTGAATTCCTGGAGGACCTTGCGGATCCGGATGTCGCGGATCCCCGTGGTCAGCTTGCCGTCGGAAAAGGTGCCGGCGCCCCCTTCTCCGAACTGTACATTGGACTCAGGATCCAGGACGCCTGTTTCCCAGAACCGCTGTACATCGGCCATTCTCTCCTCTGCCGGTTTTCCCCGCTCGATGACGATGGGCCTCAGACCCGCCTGGGCCAGGATCAGGGCCGCGAAGATCCCGCAGGGTCCGAACCCGGCAATCACCGGCCGGAAGAGGCGGTATTCCGATCTTCCGCCATCCGCCCTAAGAGCGCAGGCCCTGTAGTCAACGGCCTTCCCTTCTCTTCCCTCCGGGAAGATGGAGGGCATCTGGTATTCCCTCCGGCCGCCTTCAGGCAGGGGCAGGTCCAGGGGGCAGTCGAAGTCCAGGGTATAGACCGCCTTCACGTCCGGCTTCTTCCGGGCGTCGATGGATTCCCTTATGATCTCTATGCCGGAGATCTCCGCCTTTGGACCCGGCCTTCCCTGCAGCTTCCTGACCTTTTTGCGGAGGGCCTTTTCTATGTATTTCATTCGGTTCGGTCCGTCCCCGTACTGGTCCGGTCCGATCCTGACTTCACTGATCCTGTATCTCAAAAATTCTTCGCCCTTTCGTTGATCGCCCTTTCGTTGATCGCTCTTGCTGCCCTTATCCCGGTCTCCCAGGCATTCTGCAGATTATATCCTCCGCAGGGACCCTGCGCGTCCAGGATCTCCCCTGCCAAATAAAGGCCGGGGACCAGAAGGGATTCCTGGGTCCCGGGATCGATCTCATCCAGGATCACCCCGCCGCCGGTGCACTGGGCCTCCTTCCAGCCTTTGATCCCCAGCACAGGAAGCCGCCAGTCTTTGATCCTCTCCGGATCCAGCCGGTCTGCCAGGGGCCCGGTCACGATGCCGAAGGCCGACCTGCGGGACCTGACCTGGTCCTCCGTAAAGTCGGGCGCCAGATCCAGAGACAGCTGGTACCGCTTCATCGCGTCCGCCGGCCGCTCTCCATCCTCAGCCCTGATCAGGGGGGTCAGGTTAAAGACACAGATCCCGGATATCCCGTCCGCGGTAAACTGGATCTGGCCTTCTTCCTCGCCGATCTTCACCCCGTCCCGATAGAGGCTGACCCTGCCCAGGGCCCGGATCCCCTTCAGGTCGGAGAAGTCGCCGCATTCGATCCCGGTCAGGATGGGATAGAGCCTGCTCACCTGATGGCCCAGTCCTTTGGCCAGCCGGTAACCGTCTCCCGTGGTGCCGAACTGGGGGCCGGCCTTGCCGCCAGAGGCGATCACCACGGCGTCCGCCAGGATAGTATTGGCCTCCCTGGTCCCCCGGCCTTTGGCCCGGCCAAACTCGACCAGAAAGCCTTCCTTACCCCTGGAAAGCTTGGAAACTTCAGCACTTGTCATAATATCGCAATATGTCTTGTCGATGGAATCAGCCAAAATCCGGACCACATCGGCCGCGCATTGGGAATAAGGATAGTACCTTCCCTCGGGATCGCGGTAAGTCTCCAGCCCCCGCAAAGCAAAAAAATCCAGTGTCGCAGGTGCTCCGGGGCAGCCGGCATTGGTCAGATTGCATCTGCCTCCGCCGGTCGCCAGGATCTTGCGACCCAGGATCTCATTTTTCTCGAGTATGCAGGACCTGATCCCTCTGTCGATGGAGGCCGCGCAGGCCAGACCTGCCGCGCCCCCTCCGATGATACAGACGTCATACCTTGGGTTCATCTACGACTGCTCCTATCGTTTCCATGATCTCTGCCTGCTCCTGCGCCTGTTTCTCTTCCTCGGCCTTGGCTTCCAGGCGCTGCTCTACCGCTTCCTTGGTCTCATCTTCGCTGGTGATCCTCACCGGCTCTCTCTTTCTCTTATATACCCGGATGTAGTCCTTCTTCTCATGAGGCATGTTGATGCCCAGCTCGATGACGTTGACCCCCTGCATGCAAAGGAATATTCCCAGCAGCAGTCCGATGGTCAGCCAGGAGACCAGGGGATTGATGAAGCCGAACAGTCCGACGATCACGGTCAGGATGCCGGTGATCATGGTGGACCGGAAATTGACCTGCTTGCGCTCCCGGTTGATATGGGAGGCGGCTTCCACCCTCAGGATCCCGGAGACCAGGACCCACATCCCGAATACCATCGGGATGGCCATATCGACGACCAGCTGGTTGCACAGGACCAGGACGCCCAGCAGCAGTGTGATCAGGGCGTCGACCAGGATCCATCCATTGTTGTCGCCCCTGTTGTTGAATCCCCGTCCGACCAGATAGGCCAGGGTATGTATGATGCCGTTGATGACCATGACGATGCCAACGACAAAAGCCAGCACAAGAAATGTCTGTCCCGGATTGATCAGGCAGAACACTCCCGTGGCAAGCATCAGGATACCACTCAATATTGTCAGTACTCTCATCTATAATTACTCCTCAAACCGGCAGCCTGAGACTACCAGATATCATCAAACTCTTGGGTCTGGAACCCTTCTTCCTCCGGCTCCTGGGGGATCTCGATCTTCTCGATCAGTTTGAACAGGGCAAACACCGCGCCCAGGGCAAGAAAAAGTTTCCTTAACTTACTATTCAGATTCTTAAACATATTTCCTCTGTTCCGCTTCTTCCGCTTCGTATGTGTATGCAGTTATTATATTACCACAATTCCGCCTGCATTAAAAATGGAGATTTTGTGATCAGGAAAGCATCACGGCCAGGTCGAAGATCTCCTTGTTGAAGGGCCGCTCGATCCTGAGGGCTTCCTCCAGGTCGACGGAGATGATCTTGCCTCCGCTGATCCCCACAGCCCGGCTTCCTTCGTCATCATAAAGGAGACGGACAGCCTTCCCTCCCATCAGGGAAGCCAGCATCCTGTCTCTGCCGGTGGGACTTCCGCCCCGCTGGATGTATCCGGGAACGACGGCTCTGGTCTCGATGCCGGTCACATCCTCCAGGGTACGGACCATCTCGTCGGTGGACAGTTCAACCCCTTCCGCCTTGATGATCAGACTGTGCCGTTTGCCGGCATGCTTGCCCTTGAGGACTTCCATGCACAGTTTTCTGATGTCCGACTCGATCTCGGGGATCAGGATGAAATCCGCGCCCCCGCCAAGGCCCGCGTGCAGGGCGATGTCGCCGCAGTGCCGGCCCATGACTTCGATGACCGTGGCCCGGTCGTGGGATGTGGATGTGTCCCTGATCTTGGAGATCAGATCCAGGACCGTATTGACGGCTGTATCGAATCCGATGGTGAAATCGGTATAGCCCAGGTCGTTATCGATGGTCCCCGGCACTCCCACGACAGGGATGCCCCTCTTAGCCAGGGCCAGGCCGCCGGCAAAGGAACCGTTGCCTCCGATGATCACCAGGCCTTCGATCCCGAATGTTTTCAATATGGTCACCGCGTGATCCTGCCACTTCTCTTCCAGGAACCGCTTGCTGCGGGCGCTGTAAAGGATGGTGCCGCCCCTGTGGAGGATGTCTCCGACAGATGACCATGTCATCTTCTCGATCTCTCCGTCAAGCAGGCCGGCAAGGCCATGGGTGATCCCATAGACCTCCATATCCAGCGAAAGGCCTGTCCTTACCACTGCTCTCAGGGCTGCGTTCATTCCCGGCGCGTCTCCGCCGCTTGTCAATACTCCGATTCTTTTCATACCTTCATTTCCTCTCTGTATTCATGCAAAGGCTGGCTCAGCCTTTGTAATTCTCTTCTCCTACCAGGCGGATGATCCTCTGCCGGAATTCCTCGCATCCGTCGACCCAAAGGTCCGGACTGGTCCGGAAGGAGGATCCTTTGGGATGGTCTGCATCCGGCGGCAGATAGACGATGGTCTGCATCTTGCCCGGATACTGCTTCATGATCCGGCTGATCTGCCGTACCATATCGTGGACCATGACCGGCGGTCCCTGGGGGAGCCGCACCTTCAGCAGGCCCTCGGGCTCGGAAGCCGCCTTCATCTCTCTCAGATCCACGACCCGGTCCGCCAGCAGCTTGGGGACCTCCCCTTCCTTGAAGTTGATGGTCCCGGTGATGGCTACGATCCGATCCTCCTCCAGGAGAGACCCGAACTTCTCATAAATGTTGGGGAAGACCACGACCTCCACGCTGCCGTACAGGTCCTCCAGATCGACGAAGGCCATCATCTTGTTGTTCTTGGTGATCAGGGTCTTCCTGCCGGTAACGATGCCCGCCATGGTAGCGGTCATGCCGTCGGTGACCTCGCCTTCCGCGGCCGCGCCCATTCCCTCGTTCTCCTGATCCAGCACCTGCAGGAGCTGTCTGGATGTGACCGTCACCAGACGGGAGATGGTCTCATCGTACTCCTGAAGAGGATGGGCCGTGATGTAGACGCCCAGCATCTCCTTCTCCTGGGCGATAAGCACATCCTGGTCGAAGTTGACCACGTCCGGCAGCTGGGTGCGGGCGGAGCTGGTCTCCATGGCTTCCGCGTTGGTATCGAACAGGGTCATCTGTCCTTCGATATTGTGTTTGGCATCGGACTGGGCCGCGTCCAGAAGCTTCTCGTAAATGACCAGATGGGCTGCCCGGTTCTCGTTCAGACAGTCCAGGGCGCCCGCCTTGATCAGGCTCTCGATCCCCTTGCGGTTGATCCTGTGGATGTCCAGGTTTTCGATGAAACGGAAAATGTCCGCCGGCCGGCCCTTCTGCTCTCTGGCCTCGATGATGGCTTCGATGGCCCCCTTGCCCAGGTTCTTGATCCCCAGAAGGCCGAAACGGATCTTGCCGTGTCTGCGCTCTGTGTCCTCAGGATCGTAGATGACCGTGAATTTCTCACTGCTCTCATTGACGTCGGGAGGGAGCACCTCGATCCCCATCTCCCGGCAGTTGTGGATATAGTTGGCCGTGGAGGCCGCGTCTCCCATGACGCTGGTCATCAGAGCCGCCATGAACTCCACCGGATAGTGGGTCTTGAGGTAGGCTGTCTCATAGGCCAGTACCGCGTAGGCGGCGGCGTGGGATTTATTGAAGGCGTACTCAGCGAAGCTGATCATCTGGTTATAGATCTCCTCCGCTGCTTCCCTGGGGATGCCGTTTCTCACGCATCCGGGGATCTCCACATTGCCCTCTTCGTCCGTCTTGCCGTTGATGAAAAATTCCTTCTCCTCCAGCATGACGGCCCTCTTCTTCTTACTCATGGCCCGGCGGACCAGGTCGGATCTGCCATAGGAATAACCGCCCAGATCACGGACGATCTGCATGACCTGCTCCTGGTATACCATGCAGCCGTAGGTCACATCCAGGATCGGCTTCAGGCTGTCGTGGATGTAGGTGACGTGCTGGGGATTCTTCTTATTATCTATATATGTGGGGATGGACGCCATCGGACCCGGCCGGTACAGGGCGATCCCCGCGACGATATCCTCGAAGCAGTCCGGCTTCAGGTTCTTCATGAAGGAGGTCATCCCCCCGCTCTCCAGCTGGAAGATGCCCATGGTGTTGCCGCCGGAAATAGTCTCATATACTCTGGGGTCATCGTATTCCATCGAAGCGAAGTCGATCTTCACCCCGTGGTTGTCCTCGATCATCTCGAGGGCGTCCCGGATGATGGTCAGATTCCTCAGGCCCAGGAAGTCCATCTTGAGAAGGCCCAGTTCCTCGATGGTGGTCATGTTGAACTGGGTGGCCAGACCCTTATCGGTCAGATACAGGGGCACGTACTCATCCAGGGCCTTCTTGGAGATGACGACTCCCGCCGCGTGGGTCGAGGCGTGCCTGGGCATGCCCTCGATGGCCCTGGCCATGTCGATGACCTGATGGGCCTGGGGATCCCCGTCATATTTGGCCTTGAGATCCGGACTCATATCCAAAGCCCGGTCGATGGTCATGTTCAGGGCGAAGGGAATGGCCTTGGCGATGGCGTCGGTATCCTGATAGCTGACGTTGAGGACCCGGCCTACGTCGCGGACCGCCTGCTTGGCCTTCATGGTCCCGAAGGTGATGATCTGGGACACGTTGTCTGCGCCGTATTTCTCTGTGACGTAGTCGATGACCTCGCCCCGCCGTTCATAGCAGAAGTCGATATCGATATCGGGCATGCTGACCCGCTCCGGATTCAGAAAGCGCTCAAAGATCAGCCCGTACTTGATGGGATCGACGTCGGTGATCCGCAGGGTATAGGCTACGATGCTCCCGGCGGCGGACCCTCTGCCCGGCCCTACCATGATGCTCCGGCTCTTGGCGTAATTGATGAAATCCCAGACGATGAGGAAGTATTCCACGTATCCCATATTCTCGATGGTCGTCAGCTCGTAGTCCAGCCTTTGGACCAGAGACTCATCGGGCTGGCCGTAGCGCTCCCTGAGCCCGGTCTCGCACAGATGGCGCAGATACTCCCTGTTGGTCATGCCGTCCGGCGCGGTGAAATCCGGCAGATGGAGCTGGCCGAAGGTGAATTCCACATTGCAGCGGTGAGCGATCTCATAGGTGTTCTCCAGAGCCTCCGGAAAACCCGCGAACAGGAGGCGCATCTCCTCTTCGGATTTCAGGTAGTACTGGTCTCCCTGAAAACGCATCCGGTTCTCCTCGTCGATGGTGGTTCCCGTCTGGATGCACATGAGCACATCCTGGGCTTTGGCATCCTCCCGGCGGACATAATGGACGTCATTGGTCGCGACCAAAGGCAGGCCGGTCTCTTCGTGGAGGCGGATCATGTCCGGCAGGATCCTGGCTTCTTCCTCCAGGCCCTGATCCTGCAGCTCGAGAAAGAAGTTCCCCTCGCCGAAGATCTCAGCCATCTCCAGGGCTTCCCTGCGCGCTCCCTCGTAGTTGCCGTTCAGAAGATTGTTCTGCACGTTGCCCGCCAGGCAGGCACTCAAAGCGATCAGCCCTTCCGAATACTGGCGCAGCAGGTCCTTGTCGACCCTGGGCTTATAGTAAAAACCGTGACGGAAGCTCTCGGAAACGATCTTCATCAGGTTGCGGTAGCCCTGGTCTGTCTCGGCCAGAAGGACCAGATGGCCCATGTGCTTATCCTTCTCCGCGTCCTTGTCGAACCGGGTCCTGGCCGCGGTATAGACTTCGCAGCCGATGACCGGATGGATCCCCTGCTTCTGACATTCACGATAAAAATCGATGACGCCGAACATGACGCCGTGATCCGTGATCGCCAGTGAATCCATGCCCAGTTCCTTGGCTCTGGATACGATATCGGCGATCCTGGAAGCCCCGTCCAG
The DNA here is from genome assembly GCA_946631075.1 of uncultured Bacillota bacterium. Taxonomy (GTDB): domain Bacteria; phylum Bacillota; class Clostridia; order Peptostreptococcales; family Anaerovoracaceae; genus Lentihominibacter. The sequence continues at coordinate 7,415 of CAMOZS010000002.1, forward strand.
GAGACTGTATTCCGTATGAACGTGAAGATGGGTGAATGCCATAGGGTCCTTCCTTTCCAGAATATATGATGCTATTCTACCACTGTCGGGTAGGTTTTTTAAGTATTAATCTATATTTTTCTTTAAAAGTTCCGGCAAATCCAATATACTATATGTGGTGTGCGTGTCCGGCCTTTCGGCACACGCTGCGACAATATGCATCAAGAGGACAATTATGAGAAAAGCACTCATCTTCCTTGCCGCCCTCGTATGTATCTGCGCCGGCGCTCTGGGAGTTATGACATCTAAATATCTGTCGACCGACGACTACAGCAGCAAGCATTTCCCCAACGGCTTCATCATCAACGGCGTCCATGTCAACGACATGGATTACGACGAAGCTGCCGAGCAGATCACCGAATCCTGGAACGCAGGCGATATCCTGGTGACCGGCACCATGGATGAGCCCCTGGCCAGGATCAGCAACATCAAATGCACTTACGATATAGACGACCAGCTGGCGAATGTCAAGAAGAACCACAAGGTCCTGTCGGCCATGAACCACTATCTGAACATGCCCGTATCGGTCCGCATCCCCATGAAGGTGGACCGGGTCGGCAAGAAGTTCAAGAGAAGCGTCATCAACGCCGACTATCTGGAACGGGGAACGGTCACAGAGACGACCGACGCCTACGTGGATACGGATTCCCCCAACTTCGACATCGTCAAGGAAGTCTACGGCAGCAAGCCGGACACGGAGAAGTTCTTCCAGGACATCCTGACCTGCGTGGAGCTTGGCCAGACGGTCTTCCAGTATGACGAGGCCAACTATACCGCCATCCCCAAGGTCAAGAGCGACGATCCCCAGCTTCTGGCATACCAGAAGTTCTGCCGGGAATATCTGAACCAGAAGATCACCTATGATCTGGGCGAGGATTCCATGACCATCACCCGTGGAGACCTGGAGCCCCTGATGAAGGACGACATGTCCGGTGACGCCGATCCGGAAGCGGTCGCCGCCTTCGTGACCAAGGTCGCCGAGAAGTACGACAACGTCGGACAGAAGCGGAAGTTCACTTCCCTGACCGGCAAAACTTTCACCATCGACAACGGTACCTACGGTTGGTCCATCGACCAGGAGGGCGAGCAGGCCCAGCTGATCGAGGACATCAATTCACACAAGGATGTCAGCCGGCAGCCTGTATGGGCCACCACCGGCTACGGGGATTACTCCCTGAACATAGGCGACACCTACATCGACATCGATATCAGCAAGCAAAAACTGATCTTCTTCAAGGACGGCAAGAAGAAATTCTCAAGCGACGTCGTTACCGGCTGCCGCAACACCGGAACGACCACCCCGACCGGACTCTACTCCGTCCTGAACAAGGCCAGGGACATCGCCCTCAAGGGACAGAACACGGACGGCAGCAAGTATTCCAGCTTCGTCCACTACTGGATGGCCTTCCTGGGAGGCTCCTACGGTATGCACGACGCCAACTGGCGGTCCAGCTTCGGCGGCGATATCTGGATCTCCAACGGCAGCCACGGCTGCGTCAACATGCCCCCCAGCAAGATCCCCAAACTCTACAACATGGTCGACTACGGCACCCCGGTAATCATCCATTATTAAAAAAAGATAATGTTGCATCATTTTCCCCAGAAATCGACAATCTGCAACACAGGGGCCTTCCAGGAAGAAAACCAGCCCTTTTTCAGGGTCCAAAACCGCTCCGGTTGCATAAGCTCTCAAGGACACATTTAAGGCGGAGATGGAACCCGCCGCCTATAGAAGCAGAGACATCTGTCGCTCGTTATATCAATACGTCATCCATAAACAAAAGAACTGCCGCACTCATGCGACAGCCCTTCTATTCTATTCTCTGACACTATTTTCTCTTTCCGCCTTTTTTCTTAGGCGCGGGACCGGTATATTCCTCGTTCTCCCGCCGGCGGGCCGCCATGACCCGTCCGACCACCCAGACCACGTAGATCAGGGCGCAGGCGATCAGGAAGATGACCGTCGTTTTCGTATCTCCGTCAAAACCCAGGACCCGCGCGAAAAACAGGGCGCCGATCATGAAGATCCAGAAGAGTATGATCTTGCCAATAGGTCCATCAAACATCTCTGCGGCCTCCTTACTTCAGTTTCACGACCATTTCGCCGGCCTTGACCTGCTGTCCCTCGCGGACGTAGATCTTATCGACCGTGCCCTTCATCGACGCTAGGATATTGGTCTCCATCTTCATGGCCTCGATGACTGCGACGGGCTGTTTCTCCTCGACTTCATCCCCTTCGGCCACCAGGACCTTCAGGATGGTTCCCGGGATATTGGCCCCGATCTCCGCCGGATCCTCGCTGTCCGCGTAGATGATCTGCGATCCGGACTGGACGATGGACGCCGCCTCGTCCTTGATCTTGACCGCGCTTCTCAGCCCGTTGACCTCGAAGACCACGTCCCTGTAGCCCTCTTCGTCCATTTCACGGGCGTTAGACAGACGAACGATCAGCTCCTTGCCCTCACGGACCTTGACCTCGCAGGTCTCGCCTTCTCTCAGTCCGTGGAAGAAGATATCGCTGCCCATCAGGCGGAAGTTGCCCTTCTTCTTCAGGGAATCCAGATAATCCTCGAAGACCTTGGGATAGAGGGCGTAGCTCAGGGCCTCCTGCTCGGTGCCCTCCAGGCCGTGCTTCTCACGAAGCATCTGCTTGATCCCGTCGAAATCCTCATCAGGCAGCAGTTCGCCAGGTCTGCAGGTGATCGGTTCCTTGCCGTGGAGCACCAGCTTTTGCAGCTTCTCGGGGAAGCCGCCCACTGGCTGGCCCATCATACCCTCGAAGAAGGAAACGATGGAATCGGGGAAATCGATGTCCTTCGCCTTCTCGTAGATGTTGTCCGGGGTCAGATCGTTCTGGACCATGAAGATGGCCATATCTCCCACCGCCTTGGAGGACGGGGTGACCTTGACGATGTCGCCCAGCATCTCGTTGACGGTCTTGTACATATCCTTGACTTCCTGGAACTTGTGACCCAGCCCGAAGCTCTCGACCTGAGACTTGAGGTTGGAATACTGTCCTCCAGGCATCTCGTATTTATAGATCTCAGCCGATCCGGTCTGCATATCCGACTCGAACTGCTTGTATACCGGCCGGACATCCGCCCAGTAATCGGAGATCTTCTGGATCCCGTCCATATCCAGGCCCGGGTCCCTTTCGGTCCCTTCCAGAGCCGCCGCGATAGAATTCAGGGCCGGCTGGCTGGTCAGTCCGGACATGCTGTTGAAGGCCGCGTCGACGATATCCACTCCGGCTCCGGCCGCCATCATCAGGGTAGCCACGCCGTTGCCGCTGGTATCGTGGGTGTGGAGGTGGATGGGGATACCGATCTCGTTCTTCAGGGCCGTGATCAGCTTCTGAGCCGCCATGGGCTTGATCAGACCGGACATATCCTTGATTCCCAGGATGTGGGTCCCCCTCTTCTCCAGCTCTTTAGCCATATTGACATAGTACTGCAGACTGTATTTATCCCGCTTCTCATCGAGAATGTCCCCGGTATAGCAGATGCAGGCCTCAGCCAGCTTGCCCTGGTTCAGGGTCTCGTCCAGAGCCACGCTCATTCCCTCGATCCAGTTGAGGGAGTCGAAGATCCGGAAGACGTCGATGCCGGACCGGGCGGATTCCTTCACGAAACGGCGGATCACGTTATCCGGATAGTTCTTATAGCCGACCGCGTTGGCTCCCCGGATCAGCATCTGGAACATGATGTTGGGGATCTTCTCCCGCAGGGTCTCAAGCCGCTCCCAGGGCGACTCGTTCAGGAAACGGAAGGCTGTATCGAAGGTCGCTCCACCCCACATCTCGAGAGAGAACAGGTCTTTGCCGTACAGGGCGACCGCCGGCGCGATCTTCTCCATATCCACCGTTCTGACACGGGTAGCCATCAGGGACTGCTGAGCGTCACGCATGCTGGTGTCGGTCATCAGCAGCTTGTCCTGGGCCTTGATCCATTCCACGACGCCCTCCGGCCCCTTCTCATCGATCAGCTGTTTGGTTCCGCGCAAAGGCTGGACCTGCGCCGGTTTGATCCTGGGGAATACGGGCACGTTAAAGTCGGGCTTGATGCCCCGGTTGCCGTTGACAAATTTCTCGCCCAGGAAGGTCAGGACCTTCATTTCCTTATCTTCCTTCGGCTGTACGTTCAGAAGCTGAGGATGATCCGCGATGAATCCGGTGTCGCATCCTCCCTCCCGGAAGACCGGGTGGTTCAGCACGTTCAGCAGGAAGGTCCGGTTGGTCTTGACCCCCTTGACGTTCATTTCCTTGAGGGCCCGGCCTGCCTTATTGGCAGCGTCGGCGAAGTTCCTGGCCCAGGAAGTGACCTTGACCAGAAGGCTGTCGTAGTAGGGAGAGATCTCCGCTCCCACAAAAGCGTTGCCGGCGTCCAGACGGATGCCGAAGCCGCCCGGGCTGTTGTATTTGGTGATCACGCCCGTATCCGGAGCGAAGCCGTTCATGGGATCCTCGGTCGTTACACGGCACTGGATGGCGTAGCCTCTCGGCCGGATCTGATCCTGGACGATGCCGACCTGGGGCGAATCCAGTCTGTAGCCCTCGGCGATCAGGATCTGGGACTGGACCAGGTCGATCCCTGTGGTCATCTCGGTGACCGTATGCTCGACCTGGATCCTGGGATTCATTTCGATGAAATAGTGGTTGCCATCCTTGTCGATCAGGAACTCGACCGTTCCCGCGCTGCGGTAATCCACAGCCTTTGCGATCTTGATGGCGTCTTCGCACAGCTTCTGACGAAGCTCGTCGGAAATGTTCAGGGCCGGCGTGAATTCGATGACCTTCTGGTGGCGCCGCTGGATGGAGCAGTCCCTCTCAAAGAGATGGACCACGTTGCCGTACTTATCGCCCAGGACCTGGACTTCGATATGCTTGGGCCGCTCCAGATACTTCTCGATGAAGATGTCATCGATGCCGAAGGCCTTGGCCGCCTCGCTCTTGGCGCTGGTGAACTGGTCCTTCATCTCATCCGCCCCGCGGACAATCCTCATGCCCCGTCCGCCGCCGCCGGCTGCCGCCTTGAGCATGACCGGATAGCCGCATTCCTCCGCGAAGGCCAGAGCTGTCTCCACATCGGGAACCGTCTCCTTGTTGCCCGGAATGGTCGGCACTCCGACGGAACCTGCGATGATCTTGGATTTGACCTTGTCGCCCAGATTGTCCATCATGTGGTAATCCGGTCCGATGAACTCGATGCCCGCCGCCTCGCATGCTTTCGCAAAAGCTGTATTTTCTGACAGGAAGCCGTATCCCGGATGGATCGCTTCGATCCCCTTGGACCTGGCCAGCTCGATGATCTCATCTATGGCAAGGTAGGCGTCGACCGGCGCCTTGCCCCGTCCGATCTGATAGGACTCATCTGCCTTCGTTCGGAACAGTGTGTTCTTATCCTCTGCGGAATAGATCGCAACGCTCCTGATGCCAAGCTCCTTACAGGCTCTGAAGATCCGGATCGCGATCTCACCGCGGTTGGCAACGAGTACTCGCTTGAATTTCCTGACTTCTTCCATTTTGATATCTCCTTTTTGTATGCTAAAATCATCCATACTGCGCAAAAAACAAAAATAAGGCAATACAGATAATCTATTTTACCATTTTTCAGGGGAAAATACTATCATAATTTTCCAGTGCCGGTGAAAGGATCTGCCGTCCCGCTTCCATCCCCGTCCTCCGGGTTGCCGTTCTTCAGCAGGCGGAATGTTCCCCGCTGGAAATCGATCAGCCCTTCCCTCTTCATCTTATTCAGTTCATTGGACAGGGCGCTGCGGTTGACGCAGAGATACTGGGCCATCTGCTCCCGGCTCATTTTGACCGAAACGGTATCGGAGCCGGATTTACGGGCCAGAACGTTCAGGTAGACCATGATGCGGCTGCGCAGCCCCCGCTCGGCCAGGATCTCGATCTTGTGAGTCATCCGGATATTGTCATCGGCCAGCATTTCGATCAGGGCGCTGTGCATCCTGTCACGAAAAGACGAGGCCTCGATGGACTGCATGGAAATGAATATGACCCGGCACTGCTCATTGGCGATCAGGTCGATAGGGGTGGTCTTCTTCCGGGACACGGAGATCTGCAGGCTGAAGATGGATCCTTCCTCAAATATGGAGACGATGTGGATCTCCCCGCTGGGATAGGTCTTCTCCCCCCGGACGCTGCCCCGCTCGACGATACAGAGAGAGTCGATGACGTCATTCTCATAAAAGATGATCTCGCCCTTTCCATAGTTCCTTGCCGTAATGTTCAGTTGTTCAAAGGCATCGATACAGTCCGACCTGCTCACGTATTGAAAGAGGCCGCTGTTGATGACACTTTCCAGATGTTTGATTTGCATAGCCATAGTATGATTATACACGAAAATCGGTTCACTAAAATGTTGTCACAAAAACATTTTCGCCATTATTTTGTCAATTAATCCCTTTTTCTTCCCTTTGGCCGCAGGGGCCGCGTCAGCTCATCCAGCACATTCCCCTCCGGGTCGATGGTCCGCAGACGGATACCCGTCCGGTCTGCCCGAAAGACGGTCGCGGCCGAAACCCGCTCCCTGCTGACCTCCATTCCCGACAGATCCCATCCTTCGTAATATTTGGTCCCTGAAACGGTCATCAGCTGGATCATCCCCGGATCTCCCTCTGCCGGCGCTCCCAGCACCCGGCTCCTGCTGTAGAGATGCTGATGGCCGCAGAGGATCATATCCACTCCCGCCTCCTCAAGCAAAGGCAGGTAGGTCCGCCGCATAAAGGCTGCCCGGTCCTCATCCTCAGGAGAAGTCCCTACGGTGATCATTGGATGGTGGAGGACGGCAAATACCGCCGGCTGCCGGATCCCGTTCAGGTCGGCCCGGATCCAGTCCCTAAGAGTCCTTACCTTCTCCTCCTCTTCCCGGCCCATCTGGTTGGAATCCAGGACCAGGAAGTGGCAGCAGCCAAAGTCGCAGGAGTAGAACTTGCTCTCATTTCCGGCAGGGCCATTGGCCGGAAGATCGAACCGGTCCTCGTAGCTGACCGCCTTCGTCTTCCCCTTGTTTCCGGTCGCGGTGATCACCCGCATGGACTGCAGGGTCTCACCTCCGGCTTCAAAGAACATGTCCCATTCCTCCTGCCGGTCAGCCTTATTGACCAGGTCTCCGCCCAGGACCAGCAGGCGGTGCTCCCGATCGTCAGTGCTCCCGCCGTAAGCCTGGCAGGCCGCCCGGGCAAGGAGCCGCCCCCACTGCAGGTAGTCGGCCTGCTCGCCCTCCCGGCGGCCGTAATGGCTGTCGGACATGAAAATAAAATTCAGTTTTGTTGTTTTGCCAACGTCATACATCTGCTTATCTGATAATATTTACCTATGAAATCCTTTCAGATCAAAAGCGGAGACCAAACCGTAACATTCACATCATCGCAGCTTTTTATCAATGACAGGGCCTGTCCCTATTCCGGAATCACCCTGATCCGGCATTCCGCGGACAGAAACGCCTATGCTTTTCTGTGCGGCGGGAAGACGGCAGCCTTTGCGTATGAACCGAAGGACGCAGCAGCTGTCCATGCCCTGATGGAGCGGATCGCCGCTATGCGTCATCTGACGGTCGAGGAACTGTCCCAGAAAGCCCCCCGGAAAGCCGGACCGGACACCACTCCGGAGGCAAGACCCCGCTTCATCGACCGGCCTCTGTTTACCGGGATCGAAGCCGGCGCCGCAGGACTGCTTCTGGCCCTTGGCGTCTATCTGTTCATCACAGTCTGAGCCGACATACCGCCCGGATCCCCGGGACCGGGGATCACTTGACCTTAACTGCCTTGATGGCGGAATAGGCTCCGTAGACCTTCTTCTTATTGACCGTCCGGTAAGCTCTTACTTTATAGAAGAACTTCTTGCCCTTCTTCAGTTTCTTATTGACGAATTTCACGGTCGCTGCCCTGGTGATCGTCTTGACTGCTTTGTACTTGCCGTTCTTTTTTGTCGCCCTGTACACTACGTAGCCGTTTGCTCCGCTGACCTTCTTCCAGCTGACCGTCGCCTGCTTCTTTCCGGCCTTGACCTTGGTGCCGGTCACCTTGGCCAGGGATGGCACAGCGGAAACGGTCTGGCTGAATGGACTGTGGGCGTTCTCTTTCGAAAGGGCCTGTACATACCAGGAGTACCTGGTTCCCGTAAGCAGCCCGGTCGCCGTGAACTCATTCGTGCTGACTGTCGTCAGGAGCTGATACTCCCCGTTTCCGGCCTTTTGCCAGATCTCATAGGACTCTGCGGATTCTGCCGATGTCCAGGACAGTTTCGCCGAAGCATACGATGCCGCTGCCTTGAGCGAGACCGGCGCATCCGGACCCGTCACGTGCTTCTGAGACAGTACTTTGCCGCAGACGCTGCAGCTTACGATCTCATCCCAGGATTCAGACCCTTCCTCGTCCGCTGCCTGATAATTCTCTCTTACCGGCCCCTGTACATCGTGGGTCGGTGTTTCCCATACCAGCTGAGGGAACCTGCCGCAGCCGGACTGATAAGATTCTCCCAGCATAGCCGCGAAGGAGGGTTCCTTCATTTCACTTTCCGTCTTCCACATTCCGTTCTCATCGGAAGGAACGAAGGAAGATTTCGTCGATGTGATCAGCGTAGGCGCGCTGCCTTCCAGAGCGTAGTTCCCGCTGATATTGGTCCCGTCGATGGCGCTGCCGATCAGGGCGCCCTGATAAGTCGTGATATCTGTGTCCCCTGTTTTGACATCAAGGGTCCCTGAATAGTAACAGTTCGCCAGGGTCGTCTTCAGCGCTGCGCTGCCGGCGATGCCGCCTGCAGCCAGTCCTGCGGCAGGTTCCGATACGGTGATCGCCCCGCTGCTGTAGCAATCCTTCAAAACAGTGGATGCCGCGGCCTGTCCCGCGATGCCGCCGCAGGCACTTCCGCCTCTGCCGTCCACAGATCCTGTGCTGAAGCAGCTGTACACTTTCCCGCCGGCAAGCTGTCCGCAGATCCCTCCCAGGGGGCCCGTTTTCACGCTTGTTGGATCTTTGCTGACCTGTCCTTCATTGACGCAGCCGCAGACTTCCGTGTCCACACCGCTCACCCGGCCGGCTATTCCTCCGGCATACTCAGCGCCGCTGACCGCTCCATGGTTCTGACAGCTTTTGATCGCGCTCGCTCCCGCTCTTACATAGCCGCAGATGCCGCCGATATTGCTTCCGGTCCCGGAGACCTCTGCCTGATTACTGCAGCCTTCGATCCTTCCTCCGTCAAGATAGGCCGCGATCCCGCCGACATAGGAGCCTCCCGATACCGAGCCGTCCAGGGTAAGGTCGCGCACTTTCCCGCCTTCCCCGATACTGTAGAAGAGGCCGGCCCAGGCGTTCTTCTGTGTCATATCCAGGCTGATCTTATGTCCGCCGCCGTCAAAATCGCCGGTATATACAACACTGCTTTTCTTATTGTTTCTCATCCTGACGCCGATCGGCATCAGATTCTCGGATGTCAGTTCGATATCCTTTTCCAGGACGGCTTCCATGGCTGGATCCAGTTCCGTCGCTACCTGGTTGGCAAACCACAGAAAATCACTTTCGTTATCGATATATACGATCTGCCGGTTGTTTTCCCCGTCCTTTACCAGGCGGGGAGCATCGGCCGTAAGAACGGTGATCGGAATATCGCAGGACATGGTCGCATCGCCGAAGGTATGGCTGACTTTGATGCTGGTCCTTCCCCCATCCAGCCCGGTCATGTCTTCAAAGTTATATACATAGGCCTTGGCCGCTTCCCCGGTGACTGCGATCGTCTTTGTCTGCCCGGACTGGTCTGAATGACCGGTGTCCGGCACTACCTTGCTGATGGAAAAGGCTCCATCCTTATACTGAGCCTTGATGGTCATCATGACATTCTTCTGCTGACTGCCATCCTCTCCCTCTTCGGTCAGTCCATATTCTTCGGTAATGAAGATTCCTTCCGGATCGAAGTCTTCTCCTGCTGCGTAGAATGTGTTATTCGGTTCCGAAGTGAGTTCCATACTGAGCAGCTGGCAGGCGGTCACACGGATCCCGGAGATCGGGAAAGAGTACTGTCTGCCCAGATAGGATCCGCTGACGGTCACCGAGGTCTCTCCGGCCTTTGTAAACTCACCAGCGTTGTCCTCGTATATGACATTATAGTCGTCCAGCTTCTGGCAGCTGCCGTCATCAAAAACAGCCCAGACAGCGAATTCCGCGTCCTGATCGGTCTCCTCCGGTCCTTTCGACTGATTAGCATGATCCCCTGTATCGAAGGTCTCCCCGGTAAGATAGTCCATGGCCGGTGTCCCGGTCGTTACGATCCGGCTCAGCTGGGAGCCGTCCAGAATGAAGGCCCTGGGGACGGGCATCCCGTAAGCATCCGCCGCCCTGAGCTGGGCCGCGATCCCTGCCTGGCTGAAATCACCGGAGATCTCTGCCGAAGGGTCATGCCATGAAACTACGCTTCTGAGCGCCTGTTCCATATAGGAGGAACGGAACTGCTGCCCGTCGGTCTCTTCTCCGCTGACCCAGTTTCGCTTCACATCCGGGATCACATCGTCATCGCTGTCCATGTAACCGTTCTCGTCCGGTCCATCGTAGCGCACTTCTCCGTTCAGCAGCGAAAGCGCTCCCTTCATGGCGTCCGGACCATCCAGTACACGGATGGCGCTGCCAAAGGTCAGTCCGTAAACATAGGGGGTCACACTTCCCGGCGTATTGGTCTCCGTTGAAGAGGCGCCTTTCAGTGTGTAGCAGTTGTACCAGACTGCCCCTCCGTTATTGGTTCCAAGTGCCTGTCCGGCGTTCTTTTCTCCCTTACCGTCATGGCAGACATAGCCAATGGAATAACTGTCGAAAACCAGGGCTTCACAGCTTCCGACCAGACCTCCCGCATTCTTGTTGTATCCAGTGGAGACCATGCCGAAGTTGGCGCAGTTTTGGACGATGAGCTGACCGTCTCCGTAGCCTCTCTCGAACCATCCGGCTCCGACGATGCCGCCGCAGCCTTTTGCGTCTGTATTATAGATCGTGGCGAAATTCATGCAGCTGTCGATAATGGATCCCTTGCTGTGGACCGTCTTGCCGACGATGCCGCCGATGGACCGGTTGCCGTAGATGAAACCGTCGATGGCGACTCCCCTCACATAAGGATCGGAGACCGTTCCGTCTTCCACTCGGTAGAGCCCCATCAGCCCGATCAGGCCCACTGCCTGACAGTTTCCGAAGGTATCGGCATGACGGTTCACATACAGGTTATATACCATGTGCCCGTTTCCCTCGAAATATCCGTTGAAGCCTGCCGTCAGCCTGGTGTATCCATTGTTCTTATCCATGCAGTACTGTCCGCCGACAGGCATGTAATTGGGGCCGGACCAGTCGGCCAGAAGAGTCTTTCGTCCTCCCTGGGCGAGCTGGCCTCCCATGTCCAGGTCCGCCGCAAGAGAAATGGTTTTCCCGGTGTAGTCCTCTGCTCCGTACCAGTAGACCAGCGATGTGACCTGATTGTTCCCGCCGACTTCACCACTCTGATGGCCAACCTTGATCAGAGACAGATCACCGGCTACCGCCGTATCGATCCCGTCCCCGTCATTGTCCGGGAAGACCTGATATCCGCTGCCGTCATTCGCTGCAACATAGCCGGTCTTTTTGGTATCATCCAGACCGATCGGCTCTCCCTCTGCATCGGTCAGATCGGGGATCCTTGCCGTCTTGTCCGACAGACTCACTTCTCTTACCGGAAAGTCATTGAACAGTCCGTTGTTCAGGGCGGCTGCTCCAGCAAGCTGGGCCGGATACCGGATCTCATATGCCGTTTCCTCCGGGTCATACCAGGTCAGATCGATGGTTCCATCCCAGGATACAGATATGAAATCCGCGCAGACGACCGCGTCCGTTTCCGGCATCACAAACTCCGCGGTCCCATCCTGCAGATCCAGTCTTTCCCACGTGTATTCTGATTCTTCCCCTTCAGAGGCGGATTGGGCGGTCCCCAGCCGGATCTGGGCCAGATAATAGCCCTTTGCCGGTTCTGCCTGTACCGTCACTGTTTCCCCGGCCGGGGCGTCCTGCGGGATGCAGGTCACTGTACCCTTGCCGTTGCTCTGGGTGCTCAGGCCCGCGTCTTCCTCCGCAAAGGCCGGCACAGCAAAGGCTGCCATCAACAGCACCAAAGCGATTATCAGTATGCCCTTTTTCTTCATCACTTTCACCATTCCCCTTCTATTCTGTGAAAACGATCCGCCGGATCCATCCGCTCCATGATCCGGGATCCTCTCCATCAACTGCGATCCGAAGAGGCGCTTCCTTTTCTCCCAAAGGCTTCCTGCCGTTTGCGATGCTGAGGACCACCTTCTCCTCTTTCATGGTACGGACATAGGCTGTGGACTTATCGTTTTCGTTATATACTTTCATACTGCGAAAGTCATCTGTCGTCTTCCCGTATCGTTTGAGGAATTCATCCAGAGTCGGCCCAAGCGCGATCCCAAGCTCCGGCACTTCCCCTTCCGCCAGCTCGCCCTGGTGCACATCGACTTTCACTTTGGTCAGCTTCATCTTCGAAAGATCCTTGGCTGTGATCATGACCGGTTCTTCCGTCAGTCCATCCACCTCGATCTCAACCTTCTCATATCCTGAGATATCCGCCAGCAGCAGAGGCGGGCCGAAAGCAAGGCGGGCATCAGCGGCCGCAAGGATCAGGATCAGGGCCAGAATGACCATCTGAAGTTTTCTCCTGCGTTTCCTCCTGTAGTCTTCATCGGACATAGCTTCCAGGCCGTGCAGGCTGCCGGGTTTTTGCACAAAGGCTGGCTTTGGCACAGGGACCGGCCTTTCCTCTTCTGCTGGCTCAGAAACAGCAGGAGCCTGGGAGGGCCTTCCTTGCTGAGATGCCTCCGCCAGGATCATCCGGGCAGCTTCTACCGTTTTCTGGTGCTTTTTCCTTTCACGGAGCAGCCGCGTCTCCTCTGCCTCCTGCTCATACTCCTCATCGGATTTCATGACCAGAAGCTCGTGAGCCCGGGCATTCTCCCGCTTCCTTCCGGTAGCCGGCGCCTTCTCCCCTCCTTCCGGATCCCAGCCGTTCTTCAGCCGGAGCCGTCCGTATTCAGATGTATCCAATACTATACTTTTATTTCTCCTCATCCGACTCTACCAGATACATCGTTCCCGTCTTCTTATCGATATATACAGTGCCCTTCTCCTCGTACTCCGCGGCGTCCTCCGAGCTTCCGCCCTCTACCGCGTCCTGCAGCTGGCTGGCGTCTACCTCCTGCATGGAGCTCTGATCCATTTCCGTCGTATATCCGCCGGAAATGCTGATGTGCCAGTTCATGACCAGAGCCAGCATGATGCCGACCGCCAGAACCAGCATGGCATCGGCCAGATTGCTCAGACCGCTCATCGGATTCAGATCCTCCTCAAAGGGCTCCTGATTATTTCTGTTCAATCTCCTACGCATCCTGCTTCTCAACCTCCAGTACACACTCCATCAGAGTCTCCAGAATAGAAAGATCGTTCGTATACCAGCGCTTACGGATCATCGAAACTACTGTGCAGACGCCGGCGCAGATCAGGCCCAGAGCAGTCGTATCGAATGCGGTCAGAAGAGATGCCGACAATGTATAAGTGTCATTCTGTCCCAGGGCGATGATTCCCGGTCCCAGAGGGATCAATGTTCCCAGCAGGCCGAATACCGGTCCAAGCTTTACGATGATATCGGAAAACTTGACGATCAGGTCATATCTGGCTTTAGCTTCGTCCAGAAGCCGTATCGCCATGGATTCACGCATGGTATCGGAGATCTCCTTGTGATCCGTGATCTCGATCAGGGCGATCTTCTGCCGCTTCAGCAGTCCGCTCTTCTTAACGCTGACCGCAGGCGGGATCTCCTGCTTCTGGATCTCGTCGATCATCTGCGGCATCCATATCCGAAGGTGCCGCCGCTCCAGAATGGCTTCCGCGATCAAAGAGCCGACCAGGATCAGCGTACATGCAGAAAAGATGATCAGTACGACGATGACCGGCTTCTCGATGGTCTCGCAGATGGCCCTCATTATGGCATTCAGTTGTGACATTTCATTCATAGTTTCTCGTATATCCTTTTTGCTCTGCGGGTCCAGGCTACCTGTCCCCTGAAATACAGTCCCTCGATCAGAAGCCCCAGACCTACAGAGGCGCCGCCTCCGGCCCACAGCCATTTCGACATCTGAGGACTGATCCTGCTCTCGACGTAAACATCATCCGCGGCCGAGATCTGGTATACCTTCACGTGATCATCGCCGGAACCGGATGCTGCTCCGCCGGCGCTTCCCTGCCTTTGGGCGCGGGCAGCCTGTCCGGACCTCTGCGCTGCAGCCTGGGCCGTGCTTTTATCCGTTGACAGACTTGTTTTCGAACCCCCGTCGGAGACCTTGCTCCCCTTGGATGAGGAATCGGAATCCCCTTTTCCGGACTTCGTATTGCCCGAACCTTCTCCCGAGCCGTCTTTATCTCCATCCCCCTGGCTGCTTCCGTCTCCGTCTCCCTCGGACGATCCGTCTCCCTCCCCGGATCCGTCTTCAGGATCCTCCGGGGTATCTTCTCCCCGTCCGGTCACTGTCACGGAACCGTAGGTCTTACCGTGATAGACCGCAGTGATATCGGCAGTGCCCTCCCCTTTGATGGTCACCGTGCCGTCCTGCGCGACCTCCGCCACAGCGCCGTTGCTGGTTTTGAGTTCAACCTGTCCCAGGATCTGCCCGGTCAGGAAATCATCCGGCGTCCAAACCGAAAGCACCGCCTGTTTAGTATCTCCGACCTGTCCCTCCGTGTCTTCCGCTTTCAGCTCGATCTGAGGTGATCCGCTGTACCAGATATGGATCCCCTTTACCATCTGGACCATCAGGTTCCTGGTGATATCATTCTTTCCTGCCTGGCCGAACATCAGGATGGGTTTGCCGTTGCTCTGCAGGCCCGAGAAATCCAGCGAAGACGCGGGGGTATACCCCTGCCAGGAACTGGACTTTGTCTTCAGGGCAAGCATGGGCCAGACTTCCTCGCGCTGATTCCAGGCCTCGTTCTTGTATTTGCGGTCATTGAAATCAAAGAAGTCATCGATGGTATAGTGGCGTTCCGGATTCTTCATATAGTCGACCCGGTCTGTGTTAAAATCAGCGATCGCTGTTTCGAAACAAGGCCGAAAAGTATATCTGCCGCTCATCAGCTGATCGTTGGTCCACTGCTGGTTGGAGTAGGCATAGGTGGCGGAATCGGTGCTCTGGAAATTGTAATAATATACGTATGAGGGATCGATCCCGCAATAAGCCAGAATGCTGTCCAGATAGATCCCTTCCGCTTCTGTGGTCCCCGGATTGTTTCCCTGATTGATCCAGGTGTATACCTGCCGGTCTGTACCGCAGGCGGACGCCAGTTCCGACAAGGACACGTCAGCCTTTGTATAATCCGTATCTCCCCAGTATCCGACGGTGATGGAGATGTCGTTCACTTCATCGTAGGCGAGTACGCTGGCAGACAGGCCTGAAAGAAAGAGCACCAGGCTGATGAACAGGGCGAACAAAGCCTTTCGCATATGCAGTTTTCTTTTTTCTGCCTTACTCTTCATTCTCTTATTTCAGGATCGAATTCCTGACCAGCGCTTCATATCCATCCTCTGTCAGTTCACAGTGATAGAACAACCGGTAATATTCCATGGTTTTTTCTTCCAGATCGTAGTCCGCCTGCTCGGGGTAGAGAAGCTTGGCCATCCAGAGGATCCCCAGGATCCTGTTGCTCGACGGCGGAGATCCCATCCAGTTATAGGGGCCGGAAGGGACTTCATAATAGGATCCTTTTTTTATGGCGCTGAGGGTCTGCCAGGCAGGATCATCCGCGACGTAGTCGTAATAACTTCCCGGAGCGAATATGATCACATCCGGATCCCATATCATCATCTGCTCCAGATTGACCTCGTTGCCGGAACCCTGGCTGGACGGATCATCCACCTCCGCCACGTTGTCGGACAGCCAGTCGATGATCTGCGAGTGATAGGAGTCCTTTGCCAGCACGTTGAGCCCGTCCTCCTGGGTGCAGTACATTACCGTCTTCTTCTTTTTGACCTTTTTCATTGTCTCTTCCGCCAGATCCATGGTCTCTTTCGAGAAATCGGCCAGCGCCCGGGTCTCCTCCTGCCGGTTCAGGAGCTCTCCGAGTTTTTCAAAAGCCTGGTCCATGGTGTTGTAATCCGCGGAGATATGGACCGCCGGAATACCCGTCTTATCCGTGATGTCCTGCAGGTTGGATTCCATGTCCGGTTTGTCCTCACCGACATCGATCACGATCTGGGGAGACAGTTTGGCGATCTCCTCATAGTTCAGATCATGGTTTCCGAAAAAACTTCCGATCTGAGGAAGGTTCAGGTATTTCTCATCCGTATAGGCCGCCGCGTCCTCTGTCCATGCTCCGTTGATCGCCATCAGGGTGTCCGGGGCCGCCGCGTACAGAATGATCTGGGCAAGGCTTCCCGAGGCGACTACCGATGTGATCTGCTCCGGGACCTCCACCTGCCGGCCGCAGTCATCGGTAAAGGATGTCGTTGCGGTGTTTTCCTGCGATGCTTCTTCTGCCGCTCTGCTGGTGTTTTGTGTCTGACCCTGCTCTTCCCCGCCGTCTGAGCCTCCGCACCCGGCAAAGAGCAGGATCGTCATCATCAGGACACAGAAGATGGCTGTCATTCTCGTTGGATATAATGTTGTATTATGTTTTGTCTTCTTCATTTCTACTTTTTGTCCTTGTTTCTGCTTCTTGCTGATCTGAACGGATCGCAGTCACCGGAACGCATACACGGATCCGGTCATCATACAGGCTCTTCACTTCCACATGGACCCCGTAAAGAGACTTGATAAAGTCTTCCGTGATCGTTTCCTTGGGTGATCCATGGGCCAGGACCACGCCGTCCTTGAGAGACAGCACTTCGTCCGCGAAGAGAAAGGCCTGGTCCGGCTGGTGGGTCGCCTGAAGTATGGTATATCCTTTGCCGGCCAGCTGCCGGATCTGCTCCAGGACCCGGGTCGCGTTGCCGTAGTCCAGATTGGCCGTCGGTTCATCCATGATCAGCACCTTGGTTTCCTGGGCAAGGGCCCTGGCGATCAGGGCAAGCTGCCTCTCGCCTCCGCTGATCTCCGCGAAGCCGCGGTCCTTCAGGTGGACGATGCCCAGCCGGTCCATGGACTCTTCGGCGATCTTTCGCTGCCTTTTGCCGGGAGATCCCAGAGCGGAAAGTCCCGCGGTCGTTCCCATCAGGACCATATCGAAGACGCTGTAGTTGAAGGTCGGCGGATAGGACTGGGGAATATAGGCGATCAGCCTGGCCATATCCGCGACCGACAGGTCCGATGTGGATCTTCCGTTGATCTTCACCTGACCGCCGTACTTCGGCAGAAGGCGCAATATCACCTTGAACAGGGTGCTCTTGCCGATACCGTTGGCGCCAAGCAAGCAGACCATCCTGCCGTCGTCTATATGAAAACTGACATCCCGGAGCACGGGCAGGCCCGGTGTATAGGCGAAACTGACGTGACTGACATCAAGACTCATAGCCTGGCCTCCTTCCTGGTGATCAGATAGATGAAGAAGGGAGCGCCGACCAGGGATGTCAGTATTCCCAGCGGGATCTCCTTGGCCATCAGATTTCTTGAGATGTCATCCACCGCAAGCAGGAAGGCTGCCCCAACGATCATGGTCATTGGCAGAAGCCGCATATAATTGTTCCCGATCAGACGCCGGGCGAAATGGGGAACGACCAGTCCGACCCAGCCGATCATTCCGCTGACCGAAACGCTGGCCGCTGTGATCAGGGTCGAGCAGATGATCACCAGGGCCCGCACCTTCCTGGTATCCACTCCCATGCTCCGGGCTTCTTCATCACCCAGGGTCAGGATGTTGATCCTCCAGCGGAGCAGGATCAGAGGGATGATGCCGATCAGCATAGGGATCAGAGCGAACAGGACCTGTTCCATTTTCGCCTCCGTCAGGGATCCCATGAGCCAGTAGGTGATCTTGGGAAGCTCATCGTTGGGATCCGCCACCAGCTTGATATATGATGTCCCTGACGAAAACAGGGAACTGATGATGATCCCTCCCAGAATCAGTCCCAGCACTTTGTCCCCGTTGGCGTAGCGGCTGACCAGCATGACCAGGCACACGGTCAGCAGACTGAATACGAAGGCAAGTACCGTGATCCCCCAGGATGTGCATCCGGTCAGAATGGCCAGTGCTGCGCCGAAAGCCGCTCCGGAAGATGCTCCCAGTATGTCCGGCGCTGCCATGGGGTTCTGGAAGACCCCCTGATAGGCTGCCCCCGATGTGGAGATGCAGCATCCCACCATGCAGGCCAGCAGGATCCGGGGCAGGCGGACGTTGAAGAATATGCTTTCTGTATTCTTGTCCCAGAAGGGTTCCATGTGGAAAAAACTGTCAAGATGCAGCTTGTCCAGGATGGTGTCCAGCAGCATTCCGCCAAGCTCCGCCGGCTGGACCGGGTAGCGGCCCATGAGAAAGGATACGACAAAAAGGACCGCCAGTACGATCAGCGCCAGCAATATTTTCGTACCGTATGGACTCTTGTGCTTCAGATCATGCTCCACTGGCCGGACAGCTCCCCTCCCTCAGATAAGTATCATTGAAAATCCCGCTTTATCTTAACAGATAAGGTTCCTCCCTTCTGTTGTCCCGCCAACATCCTCCTGTTGTATAGCAACAAACCCGGCAGCTCTATCCTGCCGGGTTTGCTTCTCAAAAAACATACTGAACTGTTTTTTCTTCAGCTCTATTTTACCTTGATCTTCACGGTAACGGTCTTGCTTCCGGCAAAGAAATCATCGTTGCCGCTTGCGTTCACCTTGACCTTGATCTTGTATGTTCCCTTCTTTGTCTTTTTCTTGACTGTGATCTTGCCGTTCTTAGCGTTGACGGAAAGCTGCTTGGCGCTTCCTGCCGCCTTGGCATAAGTCACTGTTCCGACAGCATCCTTTACGGTCACCGCTCCGGAGACGGTCATCGCCTTCTTCTTCAGTTTCTTAGCCTTTACCGTCTTAGCCTTCGCCGCGGCTGACAGGGTATTATCAGCCTTCTCGGTCAGGTTGACGTATGCCTGGCTGACCTCAAGCAGGGCTTTCTTCAGCTGAGATGCGGTCGCTGTCTTATCATTGATCAGGGCCTTCAGAGCTGCGACTGCGACCTGATATTCAGCCGCGGTCTGGCCGTTATACTTATCGATCTCAACAGCTGCCTGAATGGAAGCCAGAGCGCTGGCCGCGGCATTCTTACTGTCGATCGCAGCTTCCGCCGCATAGATCGCCTCTGCCTCTTCCACAACAGCAGCGTCGTTTACCTGATCTGCCTTGTCCAGGGCCGCTGTCGCTTCCGCGATCGCGTCTGCATCGCCCTCGGCTTTCGCAGCTTCAAGAGCCGCCTCGGCTGCTTCCTTGGCTGCTTCCGCAAGATCGGCCGCTGTTTCCGCAAGTTCCGCCGCTTCTTCACCGGTCGCCGCTTCCGCCGCTGCTAAGGCCTCTTCGGCTGCTGCCAGCGCCGCGTCAGCCTGGTCTTTGAGGGAATCGACAGTCTCGATCCTTTCACGGCTGATCTCTGCCCCGCATTCACTGCAGTAAACGACGGAGTCTACAGATCCGGCCTTGCTGTAAGTCGGGTCGATACTTTCTTCAACAGCATCCGCCGGAGTGTGAGCCTTGCCGCCTTCCCAGACCAGTACCGGATATCCGCCGCAGTTGACCGCGAATCCTTCGCCCATTGCTTCTGCAAAGGCCTGCCCCTTCATATACTCTTCGGTAACACCATCGATTCCCAGAGCATATCCGTTAGTTACAGACGCGCTTGAAGTTGCCTTCTCACCTGCTACTGCAAGCTTCTGTGTAGAGTAAACGTTGGTTATCGTCCCCTCGTTGCCGCCAACAATGCTTCCGGCAGGAGTTCCGCCGCCAGCAGTACCGAGGCTGTAACAGTTATTCATCACCGGCGCGTTCCAGAAGGCTCCGCAGATACCGCCCACGCCCTTCTTCTGCGTGCTTCTTACGGTCGCCTTGTTCACACAGTTCTGTATGGTAATGGTCTTGCCGCTTGCTACGTGCAGTGTCTTACCGACGATGCCGCCGACGCTTCTTCCGCTCTTGATGAATCCGGTCACACCGACGTTCTCAATGGTGATGTCGACATTCGGATAGACCGTCCCATCCGCTGCTCCGACACGGCCGAACAGTCCTGTGGACTGAGAGCTCTGATCTGTTCCTCTCTCGCAGTAGATGTTGTTGACATAGTGTCCCTGGCCATCGAAGGATCCGTAGAACAGGCCGTAGAACTGACCGTTCTTCGTATCGTTCTGGGCCTGGGAACCGACCGGGTAGTAGTTGGGGCCGGACCAGGTTCCGTCTTCTGCTTCAACGCCGCCCATGTCGATGTCATTGTCCAGATAGAACTTAACACCTTCAAAGACATTCTGCTTTGTCGGGACCGTTCCCTTGATATCAATGACATTTCCATTGGTATTTGTCTCAAAATCCGCCAGTTTGGCCAGATCTTCAGAGCAGATCCATGCCAGCGCTGCCCACTGAGCCGGAGTCGTGATATGGTACTCTGCCTTCACATCATTTTCATCGTACCAGCTGAAGTCCAGGCCGCCGGCCCAGGTCGCGGAATCCCAGGGGTATTCCTTTTTGACGGTGAAGCCGGTTTCGTCATCCCACAGAGCGATAAGCTTCACACCGTTTACCTCAATAGAGTGATCTTCCTCTGTCGCGTAGAGATACAGGTTCGGATCCTCCAGTTCCGCAATCCAGTTGGTCGGGGTGGACGTGACCGCCTGCTGTCCTCCGTCAACGTATTTCTCAAGGTCTTCATTGACGTAAGCGTACTTGTGCAGGGGGCCGCTATAGAGGACCGCGTCTCCTTCCGTGACTGTATAAGTGTCCGCCGCGTCTACCAGCGATGTATCCAGCGGAAGCAGGGCCAGATCCTCGCCGTCCGCATTGACAACATCCGCTGTGATTGCGATATTGTTATTCACTCCTGCTTCCGTGACGCCCTTCGCAGACCATCTGCTGACTGCGTTCGTGTCGATGAAGGTTCTGATGGACCCTGCCTTATAGACGATCTGTCCGCCGTCCGAATCATTGCCGGCGTCGAATCCGCCGCCGCCGATAGCCGCGCCGGACCAGTCGACGTTGATGTTCACCAGGCCGCCGTTCATATTGACCGTGGTTCCCGCTGCCGCTCCGCCGCTTCCGGCGCTGCCGCCGATCCCGGCGCCTCTGGCAACTCCGATCAGATTGATCGTTCCACCGTTGATGTTGATCGGATCAGCGGCTGCTTTTCCGGATCCTGCGCCGGAGCCGATCACCGCGCCCTGCTGGCTGCCTTTGATGAACAGATTGCCCTGCTCGAAGGTGATCGTTCCGTTGGCTTCACCGACATTGTTGGGGCTGTTACCGCCGATTCCGGCCGCCTGGTCCTTTTTATAGATATACAGGTTATCATCCGCGTCCGTTCCGCTGATGGTCAGTTCCGTCCCCGGACCAACATGGAGCACGGCGTAGCCTGTGGAACTGCCGGATGCGCCAAGATCCAGGACACTGGTCCCGTCAAAGAAAAACTGATTTCCCTGTCCGGTGAAATCGAACATGGGCTCATTTCCCGGAACCTTGTCGATATACAGATCCCGGATCGTCAGATTGGTCCCGGCCTCTGTTGCGTTCACGCTCAGGTTGCTGTATTTGCCGGCATCCTGGATCCCCTGTCCGATCAGAGTGACCGGTTCGGTCGTACTGACAGTGATCATCCCTGTCGCGCCGGCTGTGATCTGATACTCACCACCTGCTGTGATCGTATCGCCGCCGGTCACTGCCTGCGCATCATCTGCAAACACGGTTTGTGTGGTCGCGAATGACATCGTTATCATCAGGATGAACGATGCTATGATCGCAAACAGACGGCTACTCATTGCTTGTCTGCTTTGTTGCATAAACTTCTCCTTCCCTTATCAGAAAACAATCAAAAAATAGTGCAGATATACATCCGCACTATCAGTATATGGTTTCCGAACCGGACTTTCAGTCCTCGCAAAAACAGACCTTGTCCGATAAAGTTGTCTTTCCAACATCTGCCGGAATTATCTCAGATCCCACCGGATATGGGCTACGGTAGATTCTTCACCGTGATCGAACTTCCAGTAACTGCGGTCCGGTTCCACGCAGTAGATCAGATGTTCATCCACGTACCTTTCCAGCTTTTGCATCTGCTCCTCGGTCAGACCGTAGCGGAAGGCTTCGATCTGGGTCCGCAGGGCTTCCTCCCTGCTCTCATAGCGGGTCAGCCGCAGCTTATAGCGGATGAAGCGAAGCTCCGGGAAGAGGTCCCGATCCATCAGCTCGTTCATGACATAGAAATAGCAGGCATATCCCGGCCGTTCGTAGCCGATCTCCTTTGCCACGACCCGGTCATAGCCTCTGGCCGGCTCATCCCAAGCTCCGATGCAGACTCTGCGCCGGGCCACCGATTCGAGATTCTTTATCGATCCGGTCAGGTCCCTGGTAATAAAGGACCGGGAGGAGATGGCCACGTCGCACAAAGGCAGGTCGGTCCGCTCTGACCAGTCCTCGTTCCAGTCCAGCAGGATGGGATGGATCCGGTCCGAAACCCCGGCTTCCTGTGCGCCCGCCTGCAGCTGCTTCAGCATCTCCGGGCTGAAATCCGCCGCGTAGATCTCATGACCCTTTTGCGCGAAGGGAATGGCCAGAGTCCCGGAAGCGCAGCCCATGTCGAAGATGGTCTCCCCGGGCTTGAAGCCGGAGTACTCGTAGAACTGTTCTACATAAGGGTCTTGGCCGGGTGCCCTCTTCTTTCGGAATTTCGGGGCATAGGCGTTCCAGAAAGCCAGATCCTCTTTTCGTTCCTCCGTTGCATAATTCTCCTGCCAAAGCCGGTTCCAGTCGATTCTGTCCATGTTCTCTTCGGTCCTCTCCATCCATGACGACAAAGGGACGGAATCTCTTCCGCCCCTTTGAAGCAAGTCACAAAAGTCAATAATCAATCGCTTTATCTGGCCTTATGATATAACATGCTTCCGCACTTGTATGTTGGCATGCCAACATTTTGCCATCTTTTTTGATCTCACTCATGAAACCATGTGGCACTGTTTTCTTTCACGTATCCGATCAATGTCATCCCGTATTCCTCTGCCAGTTCCACGGCCTCCGCTGTCACGGTGCCTTTGCCGGCCAGGGCGGATACTCCGGACCTGACAGCCTTTGCAGCCATACGGGTGCTGATCCTTCCGCTGGTCATGAGGAAGCAATCGTTCAGATCCACCTTGTTCAAAGCGGCCCAGCCGATGGCCTTGTCCAGGGCGCTGTGGCGGCCGGCGTCTTCACTTCGATACAGGATCTCAAGCGGGTATTTACGAACGATCATACAGCTGTGGGCTGCCTTCGTCGCGGCGCGAAGAGGCGGTTCTTCCTCGAATGCCCGGTTGATCCACTGCAGATCCTCCTCCGTCCACTGCTGCCCTGTGATCCTGTTTCGGCCGGCAGCCCCGGTCTCTTCGGGATCATCTTCTGTTCGCTCCGAAGCAAGGACATGGATGCTCCTGTCTTCTTCTCTGACCTCTATATCGGTGATCGTTGACGGATCCTGGATACGGCCCTCTGAAAGCAGCCATCCGGCGGCCAGCTGTCTGAGATCGACCGGCGTACAGGACACCGTTCCCCCGGGCCTGCCGTTGATGAATATAGAGAATATCTTCTCGTGGATCAGTTCCACTATGTCCTTATGGTCTTTTTTCCCGATCATGAACCCCATTATATTGATTTTGTTTTTCTTGTCAATTGCGTTTTGCTAATTTCTGACATTCGCCGCGAGGCTGAAAACCTTGTATTTTCAATGGCACAAAGATATACTCTGGGTATGATGAAAAAAATTCTCTTTCTCGAAGGCCCGGTCCAGACGGGCAAGTCAACAC
>CAMOZS010000003.1 GCA_946631075.1 uncultured Bacillota bacterium
AACGAGAAAAGGCTCGCCTCCCGTTAAGGAGATGAGCCTTTGTCTACAGTCTGAGGCTGTCCTCAGGACAGCTTTTTTGATTGGATCCGCATTTTCCAGAGAAGGACGGCTGCCAGCAGGCCGGCCAGCACGCACATGAGCACGGCGTAGAGCATGGACGCTCCCGTGATCTGGGCATGGATGACGAAGGGCCCGGACAGGACCAGGGCCGCCGCCGAAGCCACCGCGTAGCTGATGAGCAGGAAGACCTGCTCCCGGATGATGGTGATGACATAATTGAAGAAGACGCCGTAGGCCATGGCTCCCCCGCCGATCATAAGGATGGCCAGATCCATCCGGTGGCCGGAAAGATCCATATCGAAGATCCAGGACAGGACCGGGATGCCGATGGTCAGCGCCACCGCTACCGCAAGAGCGGTCAGTCCCAGCAGGACCAGACACTGGCGCCGGATCAGCCGGCAAAGCTTCCTGAAATCGGATCTCTGATCGGACAGCCACAGTTTGGCGTAGGTCGTCAGGATCGGATTGAAGATGAAATAGGCGATCAGCTGGATGACGAAGGCCGGCATGAAGAGAACGTTGTAGTAGGCCTGGACCTCTTCCGTCAGATGGGCGTCGATGGCATACTTGGGCGCGTTGCTGATATACATATTGAGGAAGAGGCTGGCGAACAGAGGGAAGCCCTCGATCAGGAGCCGGCGGAACTTGTCCCATCCAATGGATGGCCGCAGGCTGTCGCAGTAGCCTCTTGCCGCGTTCACTGAAGTCAGCAGCATGACTGCCGTGGAGACCAGGATGCAGATGATCGAAGAGATCAGAAGGTCCCGGGTGATGATCAGGGCCAGACTGCAGGAGACCAGCTCCGCCAGAAAACGGACGGCGGACGCCTTTGCCGCTACGTCCAGTCTGCCCTTCTGCTGCATGTGCCCGTGGAGGACATCGGCGTAGGCCTGATTGACCTTGAGCAGGCAGATGAGGAAGACGATGATGAACTTGTCCCATCCGTAGTCCCGGAACTCCAGACCGTAGAAACAGTAGGCCGCGCTGGCGATGACCATGGCACCGCAGGTGATGAACCTCATCCCGTGGTATTCGGCGAAGGAATACTTCTCGTTGATGTCGGAGGACTGGAACCTCCGCAGACCGTACTGGCCGATGAAGAGCATCAGGGCAGCCACGGCGAAGGCGATCGAATAGATCCCCGCGTCATAGACCCCGTTGGTCCTTTTGACCACCAGGAGGATCACAGGAAAAAGAGCCGCAGAAAGGCCCGAATTGATGGCGTTCCACAGATAGGTGCTCCGGTCGATATTACTGGTTTTTTCTAATGCACTTCGGATCAGTGTCAGCATAGGAATTCAAAAGCTGTCCTTTCAGGACTCAAGAAGAGACAGGATGTACTGTCCGTAATCCGTCATGGACAGTTCCTCGCCGATGGCCCGCAGCTGCTCATCGCCGATAAAGCCTCTGCGCCAGGCGATCTCCTCGAGGCAGGCGATATAAAAGCCCTGTCTGGCCTGGACCGCCTCAACGAACTCGGCGGCCTTGAGCATGCCGTCCGGAGTCCCGGTGTCCAGCCAGGCCATGCCCCGCTTCATCAGGGCGACCTTGAGCTTTCCCTGCTCCAGATAGGCGTTGTTGACGGAAGTGATCTCGATCTCCCCTCTGGCGGAGGGTTTGACCGACTTGGCGATCCCGATCACATCATTATCATAGAAATAGAGACCCGGAACAGCGTAGTTGGATTTGGGCTTCTCCGGTTTCTCTTCGATGGAGATGACGTTCTTGTCCTCATCGAACTCGACCACGCCGAAGGCCCTGGCATCCTTGACCGGATAGCCGAAGACCACTGCCCCGTCCAGATCCTTTCCGGCGTCATTGACGATCTTGGTCAGGTCCTGTCCGTAGAAGACATTGTCTCCCAGGACCAGGCACACATCATCGTCTCCGATGAACTCCTCGCCCAGGATGAAGGCGTCGGCCAGTCCCCGGGGAGTTTCCTGGATCTTGTAGTCAAAGCTCACTCCCAGCCGGCTGCCGTCTCCCAGCAGATCCCGGTAGTCACCGATGTCCGCCGGGGTCGAGATGATGAGGATCTCCCGGATCCCGGCCAGAAGAAGGACGGAGAGGGGGTAATAGATCAGGGGTTTGTCATATATGGGCAGCAGCTGCTTGGAAACTGCTTTTGTCATCGGGTAAAGTCTGGTTCCCTTTCCGCCGGCCAGTACGATTCCTTTCATGATCTTTCCTCCCTGCCTTGCTTATTTCCTGTAAAAACGATCGATCTGTTCGGTCACGCGGTCCACCTGATCAAGGGTCAGGCCGTAATACATGGGAAGGCGCAGCAGGCGCTGGCTTTCCCTGGTCGTATACCGGTCTTCTCCGTGAAAACGTCCGTACCTGCTTCCGGCCGCCGCCGAATGGAGGGGAACGTAGTGGAATACGGCGCTGATCCCCTGCTCCTTCAGATGGCGGATCAGGGCATCTCTCTCTTCGAGGTCCTGCGTCTTGATATAGAACATATGGGCGTTGTGCTGACACTCTTCCGGGATCACCGGAAGCTCCAGCAGGCCCTTGTCCTGCAGATGAGCCAGCCGCTGGTAATAGGCATGCCAGCTGCCCAGCCTTTGCTCGTTGATCTTCTCCGCGTCCTCCAGCTGGGGCCAGAGGTAGGCCGCGTTGATATCGCTGGGCAGATAGGATGATCCGATGCTGACCCAGCTGTACTTGTCCACCTGTCCCCGCAGGAACCGGCTCCGGTCTGTCCCCTTCTCTCGGATGATCTCCGCCATGTCCGTTTTCTCCGGATCCCGGATCAGGATGGCGCCCCCTTCGCCCATGCTGTAGTTCTTGGTCTCATGGAAGCTGAAGCATCCGTAATCCCCCATGCTGCCGAGGGCCCTGCCTTTGTAATAGGCACAGACTCCCTGGGCCGCGTCCTCGATGACGCAAAGGCTGTTTCGGCGGGCGATGTCCAGGATGGTGTCCATCTCACAGCCGACACCGGCGTAGTGGACGCAGGCGATAGCTTTGGTCTTGTCGGTGATGGCCTCCTCGATCAGGGCCTCATCGATGTTGTTGGTGTCGGGACGGATATCGACGAAGACCAGGCGCGCTCCCCGCAGGGCGAAGGCGTTGGCCGTCGACACGAAGGTAAAGGAAGGCAGGATCACTTCATCTCCCGACTGGATATCCGCCATCAGGGCGGCCATCTCCAGTGCCTGGGTACATGAGGTGGTCAGATAGGCGCCGGCCGATCCGGTCTGTCTTCGGATCCAGTCGTTGCAGAGGCCGGTATACTCTCCGTCTCCGCAGATCTTCCCCCCTTCGATCGCCCTCTGTATGTGTTCCATTTCCCGTCCGGTCCGGGGCGGTATATTGAATTTGATCTTATCCATCAAAGGTTTCTCCTCACGGAATTACTGCTGCTGATCCAGGATCAGATCCTCCAGGTCATCCGACGGTTCCTCCTCGTTTGCCTGGGCCGGATACATGACATCGTGGATCTTCTCTTTGGCCTTCTCTACCGTCTCCTCCTTGGGGATGGATACGAAGAGCTCTCTTCCCATGCCCATGCTGTAGGTCCCTCTGGACGCGTCGTCGCCGTCGATACTGTAGGTCTCGACAGTCCACTTGGTATCCATATCGTTGAGCTGCATCCTGGCCAGCTTCTTCAGGTCGCGGTCAGAGAAGTTGGTGGCCATGTTCTCCGCGACGATGCTCAGCAGCTCGTCGTAGTTCAGAAGGATCTCCTTATGGGTGGTCACCTTGGTGATGATGCCTTCCATGACCTTCTGCTGGTTCTTGATCCGCTGTTCATCGCTCTGCTCGAAGGAATGACGCTCCCGGGCAAAGTAGAGGGCCCGCAGGCCGCCCAGCCTGTTCTTGCCCTTGAAGTAGGAATACTCCGGTTTCACCGAAGAGGTAAAGTCGTAGTCGGAATAGACCGCGATGCCTCCCATGGCGTCGATCAGCTTGACCACCATGGAGAAGTTGACCTTGACGTAATAGTCGAAATCCACGCCCAGCCAGTCGGTGACCGTATTCAGGGTCTCGTCCACCCCGTAGATCCCGGAATGGGTCAGCTTGTCCAGCTGTCCGAAGGAATGGAGGGGGACATAGCTGTCACGGGGCATGGATGTCAGGAGCACGGTCCTGGTCTGGGGATTGATGGTCACGATCATATTGACGTCGCTTCGGGAGACCTTGTCGATCTCACCCCAGACGTCGATGCCTGTGATATAGACATTGAAGGGATCCTTGGTCACGTCCACGTCGGAACTGTACTTGTCCGACCGGCGCATGATCTTCTCGGTGAAAATGATCTTGGAATTCTTCTTGTATCCCTTGATCTGCTCGCAGACCATGTCGTACTGGGACTCACTCATCAGGATCAGGTCGTCTCCGGAACGGTTCTTCTCATCCCAGACCCGGCTGCCCAGGGAGATGACATCCTTTTCGTCGTCATTCAGCTCCACGTCGGCCTTGGTGACCAGCTTTTCCCTGGCCTCCACGCTCATCTTGTCCTGGGAATCCAGCACGTAGACCGTCTTGCCCCGGATGTCGCTGACCGACTCCACCGGATTGTCCGCGGAAGTGATCACGCTGTATTTCTCCCACTGCTGGCTCTCTCTGGTCAGGTTCTGCAGGGCGTTGTCCGCATTGTTGACGAAATAGGCCCCCGGCACCAGGACGATCAACATCAGCATGGTGACGATCAGTCCCGTCACATACCGCTTCCTTCCCCTCTTCTTATTGCCCAGCAGGGCGATGATCCCCGCGTCCACCGCAGCCAGGACGACCGCGATCAGGGCGATGTACTGACCGGGCAGGATCCCCAGATGCACGACCATCACCGTGAACAGGACCTCCGCCGCCAGCAGCAAAAGAAGCAGGAATATGACGACCGGGAAAGGGATGACCGTCCCTGTAGTCCTTATCCTGCCCAAAAGGCCTGCTATACCCTTATTGTTTTTTCTGTTCTGCTTGTCCATCTTGCCTCTCTCAATCAACCGCCAGTCGGATCAGCTCATCGATCAGCGCGGAATACGGGATCCCGGACGCCTCCCAGAGAGCCGGATACATACTGATCCTGGTAAAGCCCGGCATGGTGTTGATCTCGTTGAAGACCAGCCGGTTTTCGTCTGTAAGGAAAAAATCCACCCTCGCCAGGCCCCTGCATTCCAGGACCCGGTAGATCCGCAGAGCCGTCTCCCGGATCTCTCTTTCTTTCTCTTCCGGCAGGTCGGTCACGATCGCTGTCCGGGAACCGATGTCATCGTACTTGGCTTCGTAGTCGTAGAACTCGCCCGCGGTGAAGATCTCGCCGACTTTGGATACGGCCGGGTCTTCATTGCCCAGCACCGCTACCTCCAGCTCTCTTCCCACGATGGTCTCTTCGACCAGGACTTTGCTGTCTTCCGCAAAGGCTGTCTCCAGCGCGGCGGCAAGATCCTTCCTTGCCTTGACCTTGCTGATGCCTACGGAAGAGCCGGCCCGGGCCGGTTTGACGAACAGGGGATACTGTCCTCCGAAAAAGGCATCCGCCCCGTCCGCGGCCTCGGCGGGATCGCATCCCGGCCGGTAGATGATGCAGCATCTGGCCTGATCGGCTGCCTCTGCCTGGGAGATCATGGCCTTGGCCATGGCCTTGTCCATGCAGGCGGCTGAACTTGCCGTATCCGAACCGACAAAGGGGATCCCTGCGATCTGCAGCATCCCCTGGACCGTTCCGTCCTCGCCGTTCTTGCCGTGGAGGATGGGGAAGACCACATCGACGCCGATGTGTTCCCATCCGCCTTCCGCCCTGGCCCAGAAGCCTTTATTATCGCTGTCCAGCGAAAGGAGGAGCTCCCGGCTGGTCCGGTCTTCCTCCCATGCTCCCTCTTCGATGGCCTCGGCGGAGCTTCCGGTCAGAAGCCACTTGCCTTCTTTTGTTATCCCCGCTTTGAGGATCTCATATCTGCTCTTATCGATCTGTCTCAGGACTGATGCGGCGGACACCCGGGAGATCTCATGCTCCGAGGAGACGCCGCCAAACAGCACCAGTACTGTTTTTTTCTGCTCCATTATCACTCGTTTCCCCGTACCTGTCTGTGCCTCAGTACAGCCCCGTCAATACGGAAATGCTGTCGCTGATCGACCGTACGGTCTCTGTAGGTTCATAATCTGATATATCGAAAAACTTATCGTACAGCTTGCTGACATTGCTGGACAGGGTGACCGGCGGTCCGTACCAGGCGTATCCCGCTCCGGCGTATCCCATCCATCCTTCTACATCATACGGCCATCCGGTCGTGCTGGAGGTCATGTCGTATTTCTTGAACTTCAGACCCATGGCCATCATCTCACGGGTGGTGATGTTGGTCTTGGCCTGAGGGAAGGCGTTGTCGCAGATATCCTTCAGGGTGAGCAGGTCAGCCTTCTTGGCCTTCTGGAAGGTCTTCTTCATGACGATCTTCATACGCTCGTTCCTGCGGTAGTCTCCCGTGGCCGCGTCCTTACGGATCCGGGCATAGGTCACCGCCTGGGCTCCGTTCAGCTTTTGCTTGCCCGGCTCAGTGATCAGGATGGCCTCGCTGCCCGTGGTCTTGGCTGTGCCCGGGATGTATTTGTTCATCTCCTCTACCTCGGATTCCTGAACGTTGATCTTGATCCCTCCCAGGGTGTCGATGATCTCCGCTACGGTCTTCCAGTTGATCACGACCACTCTTTCGATATTCAGGTCCAGATTCTTGTTCAGGGCCTTCAGGGTATTCTCGGCACCGCCGTAGAAATAGGCGTGGGTCACCTTGTCCAGACCCACATCGCCGCCCAGATCCAGCAGGGTGTCTCTGAAGACGGAGAACATCTTGACCTCATTTGTCTTGTTGTTGATGCTGACGATGACGATAGCGTCGCTTCGGCTGTCCTTGTCATCGTCCACGTCTCTGGCGTCCACTCCCAGGACCGCGATATTGGTATAGTCCTTCAGGTTGGACTCGGCGGTCGGAGAGATCTCAAGAGCGTTCCTGTCGATGTCCAGGCGTCCGATCTTGTTCAGGGTCGATGTGGCCACGCCGTAGACTCCGGCAGCGACCCCGCCCGCGGCAAGGATCAGGATGATCAGTACGACCAGGGCGATCCGCAGAGCCCTCTTCTTCTTTGACTTCTGCTTAGGGGGCCGGCTGGCTCTGGGCCTGCGGTCGGCATTCCGAAACAGAGGCTCCTTTTTCCTGGAAGAGGAAGGCCGGTCTCTTTTCCTGGAAGAGGAGGAACGTTCCCTCTCCTCCAGATAGGCCTGCCGCTGACGCTCCGCCTCCTGCTGCTTGGCCCGCTTGCGCAGTTCCGAAGCTCCATAGGGAGTAGCGGTCACCGAAGGGGCTTTTCTGGCTCCCTGGCGCAGCCGCAGATACTCCTCATAGGCTTCTTCCTTGGTCATTTGCTCCTTGGTATTGTATCTGTCATCGCTCATTGAATAGTCCTTTGTTTACTACTACTGTGGATAAGTGGCTGTCTTCTTCAGATAGGTCTTTCCGTCTTCCTTGGAAAGAGACCAGTAATTCTTGCCCGCGCCGTTTCCTGCCTGATACCAGCCGGAGGAATTCCGGACGACGTCAAAGCTGTAACCCTTGCTATACTTCCCCTTGGTCCTGTATTTGGAACTGGTCGAGGGGCCGGTCCGGTAGGCCAGACCGTCGCTGACATTGACGACCTTGACGGTGTACAGGACCGACCGGCCGTTGCTGGCGAACTTATAGGTATCACCGTCGATGGTCACGGTAGCGCTCTTGTACATGACCCCGCTGCCGCTGAAACCGTAATGGTAATTCCCGACCTTATGATAGCCGGTCAGCCGGTAGCCCTTGGAGTCCAGATAGTACTTCTTGCCTTTCAGGGTCAGCCACTGGGACTTGAGGTACTCCTTGCCCACCTTGTACCGGTACTTGCCGTTGCTGCACTTGACCCATTTGCCTGACTGCTTGACGAACATATAGTTGATGTCCACATTGGTGGTATTGGTCAGGGACTTGCCGAACTGGGCCGTCGATGAATACTGCCACATGTACATGGGTCTGGAGTAATCGGTCGCCTTGCCGCCGGTATAGTGGGCGACCCAGATCTTGTACTGGCTGTGCAGAGTGTCTCTCTTCAGATAATTGATCAGTACGGAAGAACTGGCGTAGATCATGGGCGTGTATCCGGCCGCTTTGATCTCCTTGCAGAAAGCCTGGCAGATCTTGGTGTTGGCTGCCTTGCCGTTCTTCTTCGCCCATTTGGCGTTCAGTCTGCCGCCCCATTCCCAGTCAAAAGCGACGGGCAGGGTGATCTTGGATTTGTAGTTCTTCAGCAGTTTGATCGTCTTCTGGGCCTCTTTCCTGGCTTCCTTCTGGGTCTTGGCCTGGGAATAGTAATAGGCTCCGACTTTCAGCCCGGCCGCGTAAGCGTTCTCGATATTCTTCTTGTAGCTGGCGTCAGCAAAACGAAGGAAGGACGCCCATCTGGTGTATCCGACCCGGACGATCACCCGGGACACTCCCTTTGCCTTGAGCTTTTTGAACTGGGTCTTGGATATCTCATCCTGCCAGTTGGAGATATCGATGCACTTGTAGATCTGATATCCCGACTTGTAAGCCGAAGGGATCTTGGCTGTGTTCACCGCCGCGTGAGCCTTGTTCACCGGAAGAAATCCGGTCGTCAGGACCATCACTACCGCGATGAGGATCGGTAGAACTCGCTTCATGATTCCTTGCTCCTCTCTTTTATCTCAATACCTTCATCATTACCTCAGGATGGCAGCTTACGCCATACTGATCACAGGTAAGACATTCGAAAAAGTTCGGCGCGTCTTCTCTGGCAACTGCTTCGAAGCCGGATCTGCGAAAGAACCCGGGGGCCCGGGCCACGAGATACATCCGGTCTCCGCCCTGCTTCAGGGTCTCTTCGATGCCCAGCTGCAGAAGCTGCTTTCCCAGCTGCTGATCCCGGTATTCCGGGTCGACAGCGATACCGTCGCATATGAATTCTCCGTCCCTTCTGGCCAGGACGAAGCCTCCGACGAGTCTGCCTTCATCGACCGCGTCCCAGCAGGAGACCAGGTCCGTAGGCGTGGGATCCTCCTCGGAGAATTCCAGCCCGTTTTCGATAAAAAACGGGACCAGACGGTCGTAATCATTGGTCAGATCGATCTTAATCATTGTAATGCCACCTCTCTTCCGAGACGAATACGTCCAGCCGCCGCTGGAGCACGGTGAAATGCAAAGGCAGTTTCTCCCCGTGTTCGCCGTCGACATCGGTATCCATATGCTCCCCGGATTCGATCGTCAGCTCCGGTGTCTGAAAACAGAGCACATTTTTGTTTTCCGGGTGTTTCCCGTTGACCACCTCAAAGAGCAGGGGGCCGAATTCCATGATCGGCATCTTGCGGAAGGCGATCACGTCCAGCTTCCCGTCGTTCATGGAAGACTGGGGTGAAAGCTTGCGGAACCCTCCGGCGGATTCCCCGTTCATCACGACCATGAAATAGATATTTTCTTCGTATACCCGATCGGGCGTAGTCAGTCTCACCGGGATCGTGTGCACCTGGGGCAGCTCGGTCAGGGCTTTCAGGTAATAGGCCAGAGAACCCAGGGCGTTCTTCAGGTTGGGATCCGTTTTCTGGCTGACATCCACCAGGGCTCCCATGGCGCAGACATTGATGAAGCACTTGCTGTTGACCTTGCCCACATCGGCCTTGGTGGTCTTTTCCCCCAGGGCCACGTCCAGCTGCAGCTCCAGATCGGAGGGCAGCTCGAAGTAGTAGGCGAAATCATTGGCGGTCCCCGCCGGAAGCAGGCCGATGGGAAGATGGATATCGTGCCGCACCATAGCGTTGACGCAGGTATTGATCGTTCCGTCTCCGCCGGCCACCAGGATCCGGCTGTATTCCTCCTGGCGGAGGGTCTCAAAGACCTTATTGATCAGGACGCCGTGGGCAGCCCTTACCGGGACTACCTGATACCCTGCCCTCTGGCAGCGGTCGATGATGTGGTCCAGATTGTTCCGGAACACACCGCTTCCGGAAAAGGCATTATAGTACAGGAGTACTTTCTTCCTGCGCTCCAGCTTCCTTTCCTGCTCTTCCATTCCTGATCAACCTCCTGACTGCCCCTATCAAATACAGGGATCCCGCGAAGAGAACGACATCGTATCCCTTCCATACAGCCTTTGCCGCTTCCAGTCCGGCCTCTGCCGTCTCTGTGACCGCGACCGGCCGGATCCCTCTCCGGTCCAGTTTCTCTGCCATTTGGTCCGCGGAAAGCTTTCTGGGGCTTTCCGGTTCTGTCACGATGATCTGATCGCTGATCCCGATGAAACGGTCCAGGATCACATCCACCTCCTTGTCGGCCAGGATGCCGGTAACAAGAAGGATCTTCCGCCCTTCAAAGAGCCTGTTCATGGTCTCCTGAAGGGCCTGGGCCCCTGCTTCGTTGTGGGCCCCGTCCAGGATCACCATAGGGGCGAAAAGTCCCTGGCTCTCCCATTCCTCCCGGCCGGAGACAACTTCAAACCTACCCGGCTGGATGGCTTTTTTGAGTCCCTCATAGAGGCGGCTCCTCTCCACCCGGATCTGCCGTTTTTTCCGGAGGACCTCGATGCAGGCCAGAGCCGTCTTCAGGTTCTCGGCCTGGTGTCTGCCGGACATGGAGATCTCGATCTCGCTGTAGTCCGTCTCCATCAGCTGCATGCTGACCTGCTGGCTGACCGGGCTCTCCCAGTCGACCGAAGTCCGGACCTTGGATACATCGTAAAGTCTGGAGCCTTTCTGATAGGCCGTCCGCGCGATCACGGCAGCCGGCCCCCGGTCCTTCACATTGGAAATGACCGGCGCTCCGTCCTTGATGATGCCTGCTTTAGTCGCGGCGATCTTCTCCAGAGTGTCCCCCAGGACCTGCATATGGTCGTAGGACACCGTGGTGAAGACGCAGGCCAGGGGATCACGGATGATGTTGGTCGCATCACCTTCTCCGCCCATGCCGCATTCCAGTATAACGATATCCGGCTTCACGTCCCTGTAGAACAGGAAGGTGATCGCCATGACAACTTCAAATTCCGTCGGAGAGACCAGACCGTCCTCCACCATTTCCTCGGCAGCGCGCACGGCCTGCCATCCGTACCGGTCCAGTTCCTCGTCGCTGATGTAGCGGCCGTCGAACTGGATCCTCTCATTGAACACCTCGATATAGGGCGAGATGTAGAGGCCGACCTTGTAGCCGCAGGCGGCCAGGCCTGATTCCAGGAACTTGCAGACGGATCCCTTGCCGTTGGTGCCGGCTACGTGGATGTACCGCATGCCCTTCTGGGGATCCCCCAGACGGCGCAGCAGTTCCTCCAGCCGCTCCATTCCCAGAATGCTTCCGAACCGGTCGAATTCATGGATCCTTTCGATGATATTCTTAGCCAAGTTTTCTCTCCACCAATGCCAGCCGCTCGGTCACTTTCTCCAGCATCTCTTCGTATTTATCCTTCTTCGCCCGCTCCTCGGCTACGACTTTCTCCGGAGCCTTGCTGACGAAGCCCTGATTGTTCAGCTTGCCGACGACCCGCTTGACTTCTCCTTCCAGACGCTTCTTTTCTTTCTGCAGTCTGGACAGTTCCGCCTCATAATCCATCAGGTCATCCAGGGGAACGAAGACCTCTGCTCCGTCCACGACGGCCGACATGACTTCCTCCGGCACCTGGGATTTATCGCCGATGAACTGAAGATCGCTCAGGTTGGCCAGGTTGCTGATGTAGGGTCCTGCCGCCCGGCAGATCTCATCCTTGCCGGCGCCGGCCAGGATCAGTCCATGCAGTTTCTTGCCCGGGGCGGCTTCCGCCTCAGCCCGGATGTTACGGATGCTCCGGATGATCTCCATGGCCGTCTCCAGGATCTCCGTTTCCTTCGGATAGGTCCTGGCCTCATCATATACCGGCCACTGTCCCCGGATCAGGAAATCGTCCGGATCCTCGCTGTCCGGATCTCCTCCCGGAAGGTATCCCCAGATCTCCTCTGTGATGAAGGGCATGAAGGGATGGAGCAGGGTCAGCATCTGTCTGAGGACGCTGACCAGAACGTATCTGGCTACCTGCTTGTCCGCCTCATCCTCACCGTAGAGACGTTTCTTGACCAGCTCGATGTACCAGTCGCAGTACTCGTTCCAGATCAGGTCATAGACCCTCTGTCCGGCCAGGGCCAGATCGTACTTCTCCATGGTCTCGGTCACATATCTGACCGCCTCGTTCAGGCGGGACAGCATCCATTTATCTTCGTCCTTCAGGGCGGACGGATCCGGCTCGGTCAGCTCGGCGCCGTCCTCCAGATTCATGATGACGAATCTGGACGCGTTCCAGAGCTTGTTGGCAAAGTTCCTTGCCGATTCCAGCCGGTCGGTCTTGAACCGCATGTCGTTGCCCGGGGTGATGCCCGTGGTCAGCATGAACCGCAGGGCGTCAGCTCCGTACTGGTCGATGATCTCCAGGGGATCGATCCCGTTGCCCAGGGACTTGCTCATCTTCCTTCCCTGAGCGTCTCTGACCAGACCGTGGACGTAGACATCGTGGAAAGGAACCTCTCCTGTGGTCTCCAGAGCGGAGAATACCATCCTGACCACCCAGAAGAAGATGATGTCGTATCCGGTGACCAGCACGTCGGTGGGATAGAAATATTTCAGGTCTTCTGTCTCCTCCGGCCAGCCCAGGGTCGAGAAGGGCCACAGAGCCGAGGAGAACCAGGTGTCCAGCACGTCCTCATCCTGGCGCAGGTGGGTCTGCCCGCACTTGGGACACTTGTCCGGTGCGGTCTCGCTTACGATGATCTCACCGCAGCTGTCGCAGTAGTAGGCCGGGATCCGGTGGCCCCACCAGAGCTGCCGGGAGATACACCAGTCTCTGATCTCCTCCAGCCAGCGCAGATAGGTCTTCTCGAACCGGTCCGGCACATGGGTGAGTCTGCCCTCTTTTGCCGCGGCGATGGCCGGCTTGGCCAGACTTTCCATCTTGACGAACCACTGATCGGAAAGCATGGGTTCCACGACGGTATGGCAGCGGTAGCATTCGCCGGTCGGGATGACCATCTCTTCGATCTTGACCAGGTAGCCCGCTTCCTCCAGGTCTTTGACCCAGGCCTTACGGCACTCGTAGCGGTCCATGCCGGCGTACTTGCCGGCCATATCGTTCATGGTCGCGTCTTCATTGATGCAGCAGAGGTTCTCCAGATCATGCCTCTGTCCCACCTGGAAGTCGTTCTCATCGTGGGCCGGTGTGATCTTGACCGCGCCAGTACCCTTCTCCGGGTCCGGATAGGGGTCTGCCACCACCGGGATCTTCCTGCCGACCAGGGGCAGGATGACTTCCTTGCCGACCATATCCTTATATCTCTCGTCTTCCGGAGATACGGCGATAGCCACGTCTCCGAACATGGTCTCCGGACGGGATGTGGCGACGACGATCCCCTCGCCGCCGTCTGCGCCCGGATATCTGAAGTACCAGTAGAATCCGTTCTTGTCCTCGTGCTCGACCTCGGCGTCCGACAGGGATGTTCCGCACTGGGGACACCAGTTGATCAGCCGGTTGCCCCGGTAGATCAGGCCCTTGTTATAGAGCTGTACGAAGAAATGGTTGACGGCCTTGCTGCAGCCCTCGTCCATGGTAAAGCGCTCTCTCTCCCAGTCGCAGGAGTCGCCCAGCTTACGGCACTGCCTGGTGATCTT
The DNA here is from genome assembly GCA_946631075.1 of uncultured Bacillota bacterium. GTDB lineage: Bacteria > Bacillota > Clostridia > Peptostreptococcales > Anaerovoracaceae > Lentihominibacter. The sequence continues at coordinate 13,710 of CAMOZS010000003.1, forward strand.
TCCGCCGAACTCTTCCTTCCACTGCCAGGCTCTGCGCAGGAACTCCTCCCTGCCCAGGTCTTCTTTCTCTTTACCCTCTTCCTCGCGGATCCGGTTGACCACCTTGACTTCGGTGGCGATACTGGCGTGGTCGCTGCCGGGAAGCCACAGGGCGCTGTATCCCTGCAGACGCTTGAACCGGGTCAGGACATCCTGCAAAGTCTGGTCCAGCGCGTGTCCCATATGCAGCTGTCCGGTGATGTTTGGCGGGGGCATGACGATCGTAAAGGGTTTCTTGTCCGGATCCCTCTCGGCGCGGAAGGCGCCGCTGGATTCCCATTTCTCGTAGATGCGGTCTTCAAAATCCTTAGGATCGTATGTTTTTGCCAGGTTTCTGTTCATTGAGTTCTCCTTTTATCAGATGCGGTTCACGTAGTCGAGATGGATCCAGTAGCCGGTCTTCTTTACCTTGCCCCAGTCTCCGTTGATCTTGACGATCTCGTATTTGCCGGGTTCGATCTGATCGACGATATCGTATTTGGTCCCCGGTCCCTTTCTCTGGTTCAGATCAGAGGAGGTGACCTTCACCTTGTAGCCGCTGACTACTTTTGTGTATTTCAGAAGGATCCAGTTTCCGTTGGTCAGTCTGCCCCATCCATTTTTGACCTTGTGGATGTTCAGCTCCTTGCCCTTCTCATAGGAATTGACGGTATCCTTATCCTTGGAGGGGCCGCTGCGGGCGTTAACACCATCTTCCGAGGTCACCTCGACCTTGAATACGGAAGAGCTGTCCTCGTCGCCGGTCTCCTCATTATCCTTCTTACTCTTCTTGCTTACGCTGTCCGTACTGGAAGCAGATACCGAGCCGGACAGTTTCTTGGTGTAGCTCATGCTGATCCAGCCGCCGCCTTTGATCTTGCCCCATCCGTTCTTAGTCTTGATGATGGAAAGGGTCCTGCCCTCCTCGACGTATCCGATCACGTCATAATCCGTGCCCGGACCGGACCGCTTGTTCAGACCGGAAGTCGTCTTCACCTTCATGTACTTGGACGCCCAGACTGCGTACAGTTTGGTGTTCTTGTCCCTGCTGAAGGTATCGGACGGCTGGTATTTGGCCTTGGAGGCCGTCTTCGACAGAGCCCATCCCCGGAATTCGTAGCCGGACCGTTCCGGCTTACCCTTGCGCAGGGTCAGGTCCTCGCCGTGTCTCTTGGTCTGAGCCTTCGGGGCTGACTTGCCGCCGTTGGCCTTGTAGCTGATCGTATATTTCTTGGTTCTCCATGCCGGCCGGGCATAGATGGTCTCGCTGACCGGATCGGTGATCAGGACCTGCTTACCCGGTTCGATATGTACGAATTCATACTTGCCGCCGATCTTATCCTTGAGGAGCCACTTCTTCGTCTGTCCGGTCGCCTTGTCCTGAGCGTAGTAGAGGCGGTTGCCGTCGCAGATCCGGTACAGTCTCCAGGCGTCATATCTGAAGCCTTCTCTGGAGAACTTGTCCGTGGTGATGGACTTGCCGGTCCCGTATTTGACCTTGATGGGCTTGATCAGGTCCGTATCGTTCGAAGTGGTCTTGAGACCGTCGGTATATTCCAGGGTGAACCTGGTCAGGTCCGCCCGGACGGTGTAGTCCAGCATGAGCCAGTTGCCGTCGGTCCTCTTGCCCCAGTTATCCTTGACCTCGGCGATGGCTACCTTGGTTCCCTTGGTCAGGGTCTCCACGATCTCGTAGTCCTTGCCAGGACCGGATCTGACGTTGACACCGGAGATGGTGACCGCGTCATAGGAGTCCATGCCCCAGACCGCGTACAGGGTCAGGCTGGCGTCCTTCTTATAGGTGGAACCCGGAGCGTATTCCGAAGCCGGTGATGTGGCGTCGGACTTCTTGGCCCAGCCCAGGAATTCATAGCCCTCTCTGGTCGGCACGGTCTTGCTCAGGGTCAGGGACTTGCCGGTCTTCTTGGTCTGTGCCGCCGGAGCCCCGGTCCCGCCGTTGGCCTTATAGGTGACGACATAGTCCGCCTTCTTCCATACCGGGGACACGTATACGGTCCCGTTGAAGGCCTTCTTGATGTTGAGCGTACCGCCGCCCTCGACTAGGACCTGGGTGTAGTCGTCAGGGATCGACTTCTTCGTATACCATTTCTCTTTCTCGCCTGTGGCGTCATCGCGGCACAGGTAGACCAGATTGCCGCTGTCGTTCTCCTTGTAGACATCCCAGTCGGCGTAGGTGTAGCCCTTCCGGGTAAACTTGTCTTCGGACAGGGTCAGATCCTTGCCGAAGGTCCCCTTGACCGGAGGAATGATCTTGTCTTCCTCATCATTGCTGGTCGAATCCAGGCCGTCCCTGTACTTCAGGGTGTACTTGGTGGGAGCCTTGGTCGTCGTCGTAGTTCCGTTTCCGGTCGTGTACTTGGGAGAGGCGTATCCCAGGATGTATTTGTTGTTGAGGGGGTAGCTCCCCTCGATCACCTTGTCGTGCTTGTTTCCTTCAATAGTATATACGTAGGTGGTCCCGTCGGATTTGCCGGTCCCCGTGACCATGCCGATATGGTCGGCCCAGTCTCTGACGCTCCATGAGAAGTAGATCAGGTCGCCCTTCTTGGGGGTATAGGAGCCTCCCCAGTATTTGGATTTATGGTAGACTCCCTGCTTCTTGGCCCAGGAACGGTCCGCCGTCGCCAGGTGAGGAACGATGGACTTGGGCACGCCGGCCTTGGCCGCGCTCCAACTTACAAACATAGCGCACCACGGATTATAGTTACATCCGTACCAGGCGCCGAAATAGGTATTGTTATTGCCGCCCTCTGTATATCCCTTCTGAGTCTTGGCAAATCCAATGATGTCGTCTCTCTGATTGCCTGTCGCCTTATAGCTGATCTTCTTCAGCGCCGGATAGCTGGCAGCCGAGCTGTCGATCCCATCCCCTGAGATCATCTGGCCGGGCCCTCCGGTACAGATTCCCGCGACCGCTATACAGATCGATAAGATAATTGCAGCAATTTTTTTCATTCCAGATCTCCGTTTCCCCTGTATAGTTATCTGTTTCACATGCCAATACCGGCATGCTATCACGGTATTATACCATGGAATTCCTAAAAAAGCAAAAAAATACCAAAAAAAGAAACCATTGTACATAATTACATACAATAGTTTCCTCTCCCTGCCTGCTCCCGGTTCAGCCCTGAAGGGCCAGGGCCCTCTTAGAGGCTGCCTGAAGGACGTGCTTCATCAGCACGGCGGTGGTGACGCTTCCGACCCCTCCCGGTACCGGGGTGATCATGGCGGCCTTCTCCTCCGCGGGACCGTAGTCGATGTCACCGCAAAGGCTGCCGTCCTCGTCCATGTTGATGCCTACGTCCAGGATCACCTGATCCTGTCCCAGCTTGTCCGGACCTACCATCCTGGCCCGGCCCATGGCGGCGATCACGATATCCGCCTCCTGGCCAGCCTTTGCGAAATCCTCCGGTCTGGTCCGGCTGTGGAGAACGGTCACTGTGGCATTGCGCCGCATGGCCATCATGGCTGCCGGCTTGCCGATCACCAGGCTCCTGCCCATGACCGTGACTCGCTTGCCCTCAAGCTCCACGCCGTAGTGGTCCAGGATGTCCATACAGGCCTGGGCCGTGCAGGGGGGGAAGCCCACGTCGGTATCCATGAAGACTCCCGCCATGGACCCGGTCGTGATCCCGTCCATGTCCTTGGCCGGAGCCAGCTGCTCGCAGACCAGTTTCTCATCGATGTGACGGGGCAGGGGCCGCAGGAGCAGGACTCCGTCCACCTCTTCATCCTCGTTGAGGCGGTGGATGGTCTTCACCAGTTCCTCCTGGGTCACCTCTTTGTCGAAGAGGATGTGGCGGATCTGCACGCCGGTCTTCTCCGCACGCTTGGATGCTCCCTTCTCATAGGATATGTCTCCGGGATCATCTCCCACCCGGATCACGGCCAGCTGGGGGATGACCCCCTCCTGGCGCAGCCGGCCGGCAAGCTCCCGGTTTTCTTCTGTCATCCGGTCCGCGACGGGTTTGCCGCTGAGCCGTATAGCTGTACTCATTTCGCGCTCCTCTCCCGCAGACTACAGTACCGTATTCATCAGACGGTTGGCGGTATATCCGAAGACTCCGTCCGCCAGACCGCTGTAATAGACGATGAAGGTCGCGCATCTGTTGTTCAGCTTCTCGGCGTTCTTCTTGTTCTTCATCATATTGGTGTTGATGTAGACGTTCAGGCTGGCTGCCTGCATGGCCGCCTTGCAGAGGACGGCGCTGGAGGCGGCGTCACTGACCGCGATCCTGTTGCCCTTGGTGGCGAATTCCTGAGAAAGCTCGATGGCCCGGCCGCATTCCCGGATGATATCCATGGGGACCATACAGGCATCGTAGAGAGCCTTCTCCATGGCGATCTCGTGGTCGCGTTTTTCTTTCTGGGTCTCGGGATGGACCCCGTACAGTCTGGACAGAGGCTCGAATGTGTCGATGTCATTCTGGACCAGGTCGATCAGATGCTTCTGGATCTCCCGGATCTCGGTGATCATCTCCTGCATCTCCTCTTCCACATCGGCGTATTTCTTCTTGCCGACGGTCAGGGAAGCGACCATGTTGCCCAGGGCAGCGCCGAGGGCTCCCACCAGGGCGGCTACGCTGCCGCCGCCGGGGACCGGAGCCTTGCTGGCCACATCCGCAATGAACTCTGTACAAACCTTATCTGTATATGTCATTTAGTTTCCTCCGCAATGCTGTCAGTTTACGCCTAGAAGAGTCCGGTGATCACTCCCTTGCTGTCCACATCGATGTTCTCCGCAGCCGGCTTCTTGGGCAGGCCCGGCATGGTCATGATGTTGCCGGTCAGGACGACGATGAATCCCGCTCCGGCGGAGACCCGGATCTCTCTTACCTGCAGGGTCCAGCCTTTGGGCGCTCCCAGCAGGGTCTGGTCGTCAGAGAAGCTGTATTGGGTCTTGGCCATACAGATGGGGAAATCGCTGAAGCCCAGCTCCTCCAGTTTCTTGAGGCTCTTCATGGCCGGCGGCTGGATGATGACGTGCTTGGCCCGGTAGATCCTCTTGGCGATGGCCTTGATCTTCTCCTCGATGGTCATGTCCAGCTCATAGGAGTAACGGAAATCCGAGGGCTGCTCGCACAGACGGACCACTTCCTCAGCCAGGGCGATGCCGCCTTCGCCTCCCCTGCCCCAGACTTCACTGAGGGCTACATTGACGCCCAGCTCCCGGCACTTCTTCTCGACCAGGGAAAGTTCAGCTTCGGTATCCGTCGGGAAGCGGTTGATGGCGACTACAGCCGGAAGGCCGTAGACCTGAGTGATGTTCTCCACGTGCTGCAGGAGGTTGGGCAGACCCTTCTCCAGAGCCTTCAGGTCCTCATTCTGCAGGTCAGCCTTGGCCAGGCCTCCGTGATGCTTGAGGGCCCGGACGGTGGCTACGATAACGACTGCCGACGGCTTGATCCCGGCCATGCGGCACTTGATATCCAGGAACTTCTCCGCTCCCAGGTCCGCGCCGAATCCTGCCTCGGTGATGACGTAATCCGCCAGCTTCATGGCCGTTCTGGTCGCCATGACCGAGTTGCAGCCGTGAGCGATGTTGGCGAAGGGGCCGCCGTGGATCAGGGCCGGAGTGTGCTCCAGAGTCTGGACCAGGTTGGGCTTGAGGGCATCCTTGAGCAGGGCCGCCATGGCTCCCTGGGCCTTCAGCTGTCCCGCGGTGACCGGCTCTTCATTATAAGTGTATCCGACGACGATCCTGGAAAGTCTCTCCTTCAGGTCGTCGATATCGCTTGCCAGGCAGAGGATCGCCATGACCTCGCTGGCAACGGTGATGTCGAATCCGTCTTCTCTGGGGGTTCCGTTGACCCGGCCGCCCAGGCCGTCGGTGATGAAGCGGAGCTGACGGTCGTTCATATCAACGCAGCGCTTCCAGGTGATCCTTCTGGGATCGATCCCGAGGGAGTTGCCCTGCTGGATGTGGTTATCCAGCATAGCGGCCAGAAGGTTGTTGGCCGCGCCGATGGCGTGCATATCTCCGGTGAAATGAAGATTGATATCCTCCATGGGGATGACCTGGGCATAGCCGCCGCCGGCCGCTCCGCCCTTGATGCCGAATACCGGTCCCAGGGAAGGCTCTCTCAGGGCGACCATGGTCTTCTTGCCGATCTTCTTCATAGCGTCTGCCAGTCCGACCGTAGTCGTGGTCTTGCCCTCACCTGCCGGTGTGGGAGAGATCGCAGTCACCAGGACTACCTTGCCGTCCGGAGTGTCTTTTTTGTCCGCCATGATGTTGTAGTCGATCTTGGCCTTGTAGTAGCCATAGGGTTCAACGTACTTCTCATCGATGCCCGCCGCCTTGGCGATCTCCGAAATTCTCAGGGCCTCCGTTTCCTGCGCGATCTGGATATCAGTTTTCATACTGGTTTTCTCCTTTCTGGATATAAGTGATTTATAGTTCAGTGCATTTTCTTCAAAAAAGTTCTTCGGTGAATGGGACAGGGCCCGTGCTCCCGCAGCCCCGCGTAGTGATCTCTGGTCCCGTAGCCCTTGTTCTTCTCGAAGGCGTACCAGGGATATTCCTCAGCGTAGCGGACCATCATCCTGTCCCTGGTCACCTTGGCCACGATGGATGCCGCCGCGATGGCCAGCACTTTGGCGTCCCCCTTGATGATGGATTCCTGGGGAACAGGAAGTCCCGGAAGTTCCACCGCGTCCAGGAGCACCCTCCCGATGCTCCCGCCGGTCCGCTCCCGGAGCATCCGGTCCGCCTGGTCGATGGCCTCTCTCATGGCCTGCTTGGTCGCCTGCAGGATATTGATCTCGTCGATCACCTGCTGGTCAGCCATGCCTATGCCCCAGGCCAGGGCCTTCTCCGTGATCACATCATATAATTCTTCTCTTCGCTTCTCGGACAGCTTCTTGGAATCGTCGATCCCAAGGACATCGAAATCCGCAGGGAGCACGACCGCGGCGGTCACCACCGGACCGGCCAGGGGCCCTCTGCCTACCTCGTCCACGCCGGCGATATAGGCGATCCCTTCCTCGTGGAGCAGATGCTCCCGCTCCTTCATCTCGATCAGGCGCTGTCTCTGTTTCTCCAGCCGTTCTTCCTTGGTCATATCTATGCTCCCGCCGGCGGCTGCTCCAGAGTGATCCGGCCGATCTTCCCCGCCCGGAACTCATCCAGGACCAGTCTTGCGATCCGCTCGTAATCGATCCTCTTTCCCGGAAGGATGCAGCCCCGCTTCATCGCCATGGCCTCCATGGTCTCAAGTGGGGTCTCGCCGACCTCCTCCAGCTTGTACCGGGCTATGAGCAGGTCCGGATACTGGTCCGCCAGGACGCCGATCAGCTCCATCCCGAGTGTGGGCAGGTCCATGATCTCATCCTTGATGGATCCGCAGAAGGCCAGGTTCACCCCTGCCTTAGGATCTTCGAACTTGGGCCAGAGGATGCCCGGAGTATCCAGCAGCTGCATGCCGTTGGAAAGCCTGATCCACTGTTTCCCCCTGGTCACGCCGGGTTTGTCTCCTGTCTTGGCCGACTTTCGTCCCGACATCCGGTTGATCAGAGAGGACTTGCCCACGTTGGGCACTCCCACGATCATGAGACGGAAGGGCCGCTTGACCGCGCTGGCCGCGTTCTTCTCCTTCTCCATCTTCTCCAGGATGCGAAGCAGGTCTTTGATTCCGCTTCCGCTGCTGGCGTTCATGGACACGACGGCAAAACCCTGCTGCTCGAACCAGGCCGCCCAGCCTTTGCTGCCGGCGCTGTCCGCCAGATCGCTCTTGTTGAGGGCGATGATCCGGGGCTTGCTGCCAAGGATCTCGTCGATCAGCGGGTTCCTGCTGGATACCGGGATCCGGGCGTCGGTCACCTCTACGACCGCGTCCACCATCTTCAGGTTCTCCCGGATCAGCTCCCGGGTCTTCTTCATATGTCCCGGATACCAGTTGATGTTGTCTATCGTCTGCGCCATGCCTGCTCCTGCCTTTGCTCAATGTCCTACCATTTTACCACATGATTTTACCGCAGAAAAGCGGCAAAAGAAAAAGGAACCCGAAGGTTCCCTGTTCCTTATTCCTTGACCTTGATCTTGGCGGACTTGCCGGTTCTCTGGCGCATGTAGTGCAGTCTGGCTCTTCTGACCTTACCGCGTCTGACGACTTCGATCTTCTCTACCAGCGGTGAGTGGATCGGGAATGTCTTCTCTACGCCGACTCCGGAAGCAATACGTCTGACGGTGAATGTCTCACCGATTCCGCCGTTCTGTCTCTTGAGTACGAATCCCTCGAAGATCTGGATTCTCTCTCTGTTTCCTTCTTTGATCTTAACGTGGACCTTGACTGTGTCACCAACGTTAAATGCAGGGATGTCAGACTTCATATACTCCTGAGTGATCTGATTCAATACATCCATGATTCTTTCCTCCTTCCCTTCGCAACGTTCATGACCGGACTTATACCGCCTCCCGCGGCTGCCGTGTCAGAGGACCGCCCGTTAAACTAAGTGTCCTTCGCAGACACTTGATGATTATATCGCAAAGGCTGGAGGAATGCAAGGGTTTTTTCTCCGCCCGCCTGCCCTATTTTGCCCGGGGATGGGCCCGGTCGTAGACATCCTTGAGCCGGCTCTTGGTCGCCGACAGATAGACCTGGGTGGCGGTGATGTCGTCATGCCCCATCAGCTCCTGCAGTGACTTGAGGTCCGCCCCGTTCTGGAGCATGTGGACCGCGAAGGAATTGCGCAGGGTGTGCGGGGTCAGGCTGTGGGAAAGCTCCGCCTTCTCCCCGTAGTCTCTCAGGATCTTCCACAGGCCCTGCCGGGTGATCCTCCGCCCGTACTGATTGACGAAGAGGGCTTCCTCCTCCGCCCTGTCCCTGATCAGCTGCAGCCGCGCTCCGGAGATGTAGTTCTCCAGGGCCGCTCTGGCCGGCCTTCCCAGGGGAATGATCCTGGCCCGGCTTCCCGGTCCGTCGCAGGTGATGAATCCCATCCGCAGATTGATGCTGTCCATGTTGAGCTCGATCAGCTCGCTGACCCGGATCCCGGTCGCGTAGAGCACTTCCAGGATGGCCCTGTCCCGGACCCCCCGGACGGAATCATCGGGGCTTTCCAGCAGGCGGTCGATCTCCTGCATGGTCAGATATTCGATCTCCTTGCGCTCGATCCTGGGAGACCGGATCCCCGAAGTCGGATCGGAGGACGTGTATCCCCGGTCGATCAGATAACGGAAAAAGGCCCTCAGGGAAGCCACCTTGCGGTTGACGGTCGAGGTGGAACGGCCCTTTTCCTTGAGCTGGTGCAGCCAGGCGACCATTTCGGTGCTGGTGCTTGCCGTCACATCCGTGATCCCGCGGGAAGCCTCAAAAGCGACGAATTCCGAAACGTCCCTCCGGTAGGCTTCGCAGGAATTCGGGGCCATCTTTTTCTCCCTCTTCAAAAATTCGATAAAATCATCCGTATACATCGTAATTACCTCTGTGCTTTCGCCATCAGGACGCCCGCCACCGTCTTGGCGTCGGACAGCTGTCCCGTCTCCGCCATCCGGCAGACCTCATCGAAGGGCATCAGTTCCACTTCCAGAGCTTCATCCTCATCCAGCTTCTGCTCTCCCGGGGTCAGCCCCGTCATCAGGTAAAGGTGGATCACCTCTTCCGAGTAAGCCACGCTGGGATTGATGCAGCCCAGGTATCGGATCTGGTCTGCTGTATATCCGGTCTCTTCCTTCAGCTCCCGCTTCATGGCCGCTTCCGGATCCTTCTCTCCCCGGTCGATCTTGCCGGCGGGAAGTTCCAGCACCACCCTGTCGCAGGCGTATCTGTACTGCCGCACCATGATGATGCGGTCGTCATCGGTCAGGGCTACCGCCGCTACGGCTCCGTTGTGCTCGATGATCTCCCGGTGGGCATGGCCTTTTTTGGCTGTTACCGTATCCACCCGGACATTCAGGATGGCACCTTCGTAGATCTTGCGGCTGTTGACCCTCTTCTCTTCAAAAATCATGCTTACGTCTTATCCTTTCTTCTGTCTGGTCATTTCCCTGGATCGGTCGACCGCTGCCTGGAAGGCTTCCTTCACGTCATCCATGAATCCGTTCTGCTCAAGCTTGCGGACGGCTTCGATGGTCGTCCCTCCCGGGGAGCATACATTGATGCGAAGCTGCTCCAGGCTTTCCGGGCTCTCCATCACCAGTTTGGCTGCTCCCAGTACCGCCTGGGCCGCGAACATCCTGGCCTGCTGCCGCTCCATTCCGTTGGCGACCGCCGCCTTGACCAGGGCTTCGATATACATGAAGGTGTAGGCCGGGCTGCTGCCGCTGACGCCGATCACGCAGTCCAGCATGGACTCGTCCACTTCCTCTACCTTACCGACGGATTTCAGGATGGCCTCCGCCCCCATCAGCTGCTTCAGGCTCAGCCCCTCGACCGGGCACATGGCGATCATGCCTTCCCCCACCAGAGCGGGAGTATTGGGCATGATGCGGATGATCCTGGCGTCGCTGCCAAGGTACTTGCGGATAAAGGCTATGCTGATCCCCGCGGCCATGGAAATGACCAGCTTGTCCGGCTTATATGCTTTGGCGACTTCCTCCAGCACGTCGTCCATGACCTGGGGCTTGACTCCGAGAACGATCACTTCCGAGGCCCGGACCAGATCGGTCACGTGATCGGTCATGGATCCGCCCGTTTCTCTGCTCACTGCCTCACTGCGCTCCCTGTCCCTGTCGTAGATCATGATCTGATCCTTCTTGCCCTGGGCCGAACCGGCATACCCTCTGAGGATAGCGCCGCCCATGTTTCCAACACCAATGAATCCCGTTTTCATCTTCGTTTCCTCCAATTATTACAGATCTCTGAACCGGAACTGTGACGCGCCGCTGGCGTAATCCGCCACGATATGGCCGTCGCCGACCAGTTTATACTTATATGTGACCAGGCCGTCCAGCCCCACCGGCCCGCGGGCGTGGAGCTTGCCTGTGCTGATGCCGACCTCCGCACCGAAGCCGTAGCGGTATCCGTCGGCGAAACGGGTGGAGCAGTTCTGGTAGACCCCTGCGGAATCCACCAGGGCCATGAATTTAGCCGCCGAGTCCGCGTCCTCGGTGATGATGCAGTCCGTATGATGGGACCCGTAGCGGTTGATATGGTCGATGGCCTCATCAATGGAGCTGACGATCCGCACCGACAGGACATTGTCCAGATATTCGGTATGATAATCCTCCTCGCTGGCCTGGTCGCATCCGATCAGGCTGACGGTCTTCTCGTCCCCAAGGAGCCGGATCCTGGCCCCGGCCGCGTCCGCCAGAGCCGGGATCAGCACATCCGCGATGGCGCTGTGGACCAACAGGGTCTCCGCCGCGTTGCAGGCCGCCGGATACTGGGTCTTGGAGTCGATGATGATGGGGACCGCCTTGCCGATCATGGCCGCCCCGTCCACATAGACGTGGCAGATCCCGTCGGCATGACCCATCACCGGGATGCTGGTATGGTCCATGATATAGCGGACGAACTGGTTTGATCCTCTGGGAATGATCAGGTCCACATCCTCGTGGCACTGAAGGAGTTCGTCGATCCCAGCCCGGTCCTCGATCAGCTGGGCGAAGCCCTCCGGAAGTCCCGCCTCCGTCGCCGCCCGGTAAATGGTATCAAACAGGATCCGGTTGGTCGCTCTTGCTTCGCTTCCCCCCTTCAGGATGATCCCGTTGCCGCTCTTGATGCAAAGGCTGGCGATCTGGACCAGGGCGTCCGGCCTGGATTCGAAGATCACGCCGATGACTCCTATGGGACAGGTCTGCCTGGTCAGGACCAGACCGGTATCCAGTTCTCTCTTCAGGCTCTCCTGAAACAGAGGATCCGGCATATCGATCAGATCGTGGATCCCGTCGATGCATCCGGCGATCTTGCCCCGGTCAAAGCGCAGCCTTGACATGAGGGGCCCGGCCAGCTGAGTCGCTTCGGCCCGCTCCAGGTCCATCTGGTTGGCTTCCAGGATCTGATCCTGGCCGGAGGTCAGGGCCTGGCAGACCGCCTCCAGAGCCCGGTTCCGCATTTCTCCCGACATGGCCGCCAGGATGTAGCTGCTCTGCTTGACCTGTCTGATATTCTCTTTGATATCCATTGCTACCTCTCTATATCGTTTTCTCGAACCGGCCGATCAGGGCCTGTACGAAATGATTCACTTCTCTGTATTTTACTCCATCCCCATCCTCTACGACAAGGAATCCGCTGCCAAAAGACGGATATTTTTGAAATTCCTTTTCTTCGGCCCCCCAGGCCCTCAGATCGGCCGCGCAGATCCCGGACTGGCGGACGACAGGGACCTCCAACTGAAATGTCCCAGCCTTTGCGTCAAAGAAACTGTGGAGGGGATAGTTTCCCATCCCGTAGCCCCGGTAGTCGGTCCGGCCTGCCCCCTGGATCCCCTCGATCAGCATCCGGTCTCTGTGGAAGCGGATCTTCTCCACCCGCCAGCGGCGGTCAGGACTTGCCACGGGGAAGCCCATCTTGTACATGGCCTTATGGAAATCGCTTTTATCGATCACCGGCAGCAGCCTCTGCAGCTGGAGCACATCATCGCTGTTATGAAGGAGGATCTGGCGGCGGGCCCCGGGATCACGGGTCCTCATGTAGTCCATATAGAGCTCGACGCTCTCCGCTCCCGAGATCTCATCGCTTCGGTCCTGCCACAGGCCCATGTAGGCCTCCAGCGTCTTCTGCTTCAGGTTGGGCAGGAGGCGGCGGACAGGCGAGTGGCCGTTGACCACCTGATACAGGTCCAGGTCGTAACCGTTGTATGGCGCCGGCCCATCCGGACAGACCCGGCTGAGCCGCTCCGCCAGGAAGGGCATGTCAAAATGCCGGCCGTTGTAGGTGACGACCACATCGAAGCTTACGGCCAGCTCCATGAAGGAGGCCAGGGCTTCCTCTTCTTCCCCCGTATGATCGGCGAAGACCTGATGGAGGATCCCCCCGGAAAGGTCCAGAAGTCCCCCCAGGATGAAGTGATCGCGCCTGCGGTCCAGGCCCGTAGTCTCGATGTCCAGCACACAGATGCTGCGATCCTGAAAATAATGCTTCCATACGGTCCCTTCGTATGGCTCTGTCCGCTTCTGCGCTGTGATGTGTTCCATGACATCAGTATAACACAAAACAAAAGAGACCTGACGGCCTCTTTTGTTAAAAGGGGTATTGGGATTAGAGATTAATGAGGTTATCAGGGGGATAACCACGATGTAATTATAGTAAATGTAATAGCAAAATGCAAGGGAAAACATGAAAATGGCCGAAAAAACAAGATTTCCGCCATTTCCTGCTCTCTCCTACAGGTCCAGCTTGTAATCTCCGTCCTTGATCAGACCCATCCTGCGCATGCATTTATCGATGATAAAGGCCAGCACTGCCGGCAGGGCGATGTGCAGGAGGAGGACCTTCCAGAGGACCGCCATAGAGAAACCCATATCGGTGAAGGTCCCTATGGAACCGACAAAACCGCAGGTCCCCATGCCCGCGCCGATCGGGATATTGGTCATGTGGAAGATACAGGTCGAAAGAGGTCCGATGATGGCCGCGGTAAGAGTCGGCGGCACCAGGATCCATGGATGCTTGATGATGTTGGACACCTGCAGCATGGATGTGCCGATCCCCTGGGCGACCAGTCCCCCTACTCCGTTCTCCCGGAAGCTGGCGACCGCAAAGCCCACCATCTGGGCGCAGCAGCCCACCGTCGCGGCGCCGGCCGCAAGACCGGACAGTTCCATCATGACACAGATGGCCGCGCTGGAGATGGGGGCCGTCAGGGCAAGGCCGACGATGACCGCGATGAAGATCCCGAAGAAGAAGGGCTGCCATTCGGTTGCTGCCATGATGGCCGCGCCCAGTTTGACCAGGCACCAGCCTACGGCCGGGCCGACCAGCTTGGCCGCTATACCTCCGGCAAGCAGGGTCACGCCGGGGGTGACCAGGATGTCTACTTTGGTCTCTTTGGAGACCATCTTTCCAAATTCCGCTCCTACCGCTACCGCGACGAAAGCGCCTGCCGGACCGCCTGCCATGGTGATCCCGAATCCGGTCAGAGTGGCTCCCATGGCGCCGACCGCGGCGCTGGAATAGATGACCAGAGGCGGTGCTTTCAGGGCTGTAGCAACGGCTACCCCGATGCCGGCGCCCATGATGAGCGGGTTCTTGGCGATCTCAGCGATCTGAACGAGAAAAGCGGAGACCGCGTTGTCTCCGAACAGGTTCCCGGTCTGGGTTCCCAGCACGTCCAGAATGGTTCCCATCAGCAGGGTGGCAAAGAGTCCCATGGCCATGGCTGACATGGCGTCCTGCAGGTACCGTTTGGTCGAGATCTCGATATCCTTACGCTTCCAGAAGCTGACCCGCTCCTCTATTTGTTGGCTTCCCATATCTTTTTTTACTCCTTTAGAAAGAGGCTGTTCTGTCAGAACAGCCTCTCCAATGTTTGACTCAATTGTTCAGTGGGTCTTTATTTGCCCATTTCCTCCTGGATCGCGCTCTCCATGATCTGCAGTCCGCACTCCAGCTGCTCGTCAGTTA
>CAMOZS010000004.1 GCA_946631075.1 uncultured Bacillota bacterium
CGCTCTCGTTCAGGTTCATGGCGTGGGCGTGGCCCTGGCTGCCGAATCCGATGATAGCAACGGTCTTGCCGTCTAACATTCCGAGGTTGCAATCCTGATCGTAGTACTTCTTAATCATTGTCCTTTTCTCCTTTATATATTGTTATTTCAATAATTTACGAAATATGATTTATGTTCAGTCAGCGTCCTTGGTGTCGATCAGCGCTTCGTCGACTCTGGAAATGCCGGTGATTCCGGTCCGGCAGACCTCCAGGATGTCGTAACAGCTGATAATGTCCATGAATCCGTCGATCTTCTCGGAGTTGCCGGTCAGCTCGACGATCATGCTGGTCCGGGACAGGTCATCGATCTTGCCCCGGTAGATCTCAACGATCTCACGGATGGCGGACCGCTCGGTCTTGTCGGCCCGCAGCTTGATCAGCAGCAGCTCACGGTAGATACTGTTCCGCTTGTCCAGAGGGGAGATCTTCTTGACGACCTCCAGCTTGGCAGTCTGGGTCAGGATCTGGTGAAGGGCTTGCTCGGTGCCCTGGAAGACGATGGTGATCCGGGAAAGATTGGGGTCATTGGTCGCCGATACGGTCAGGGAGTCGATGTTGAACCCTCTGCGGCCGAACAGGCTGCTGACCCGGGTCAGTACGTTGGACTGGTTGTCGACCAGGATGCTGATGACTTCTTTGCGTATGGTCTTGTTATCCATTTCGATGTCTCCTTTCTGGTCTCTTATCCGATGATCATATCCTCAAGTGTGCCGCCGCCCGGGATCATGGGCAGTACCCGCTCATCCGGCGAGATCACGCATTCGATCCATACCGGGCCGGACTCCTGCAAAGCCTGGCGGAAGGCGTCTTCGAATTCCTGTGGTGTGGTCGCCCGGAATCCCTTGCCGCCAAAGGCCTCGATCAGCTTGGGGAAGTCGGTCTTGCGGTGGGGGGTGGTGGCGCTGTAGCGCTTGCCGTAGAAGGCTGTCTGCCACTGGTAGACCATGCCCAGGACGGTGTTGTTCATGATGACCGTGATGATGGGCAGGTTCTCGCTGACCGCTGTGCAGGCCTCGTTCAGGTTCATATGGAAGGAACCGTCTCCGGTCACGTGGATGACCCGGTAGTCCGGACATCCGACCTGGGCCCCGATGGCGGCGCCGTAGCCGAAGCCCATGGTGCCCAGTCCGCCGCTGGTCAGGAACTTGTTGGTCCTGCTGTGGCGCAGATACTGGGCGGTCCACATCTGGTGCTGGCCGACGTCAGTGACATAGATGGTTTCCTTATCGGTGTTGTCGCAGATGGAGGCGATGATCTCGCTGGGATGGAGCATAGCGTCGCCTTCCTTGACATCGCCGGTGGTGTTCTTCCAACCGGTGGCCTGGGATACCCATTCGGTGTGCTTCTTGTCCTTGATCAGGGGCAGGAGGGCTTGCAGGAATTCCCTGGCGTCGGCGGTGACACCGTAGTCGACGATGACGTTCTTGTTGATCTCGCTGGTATCGATATCGATCTGGACCTTCTGGGCCCGCTTTCCGAACTTGGCCGGATTCAGGGCGACACGGTCGCTGAATCTGGCGCCGATGGCGATGACCAGGTCGGACCGGTCGATGGCCTTGTTGGCGGCGATGGATCCGTGCATGCCCAGCATGCCCAGAGTTCTGGGGTTATCGTAGCCGATCAGGCCGGCAGCCATCAGCGTGTAGGCGGCAGGGATATCTGCCTTCTCCATCAGCTCCAGAAGCTCATCCCCGGCGCCGGAGGCGGGAACGCCGCCGCCGCAGTAGATGACCGGTTTCTCAGCCGCGTTGATCATGGACGCCACCTTGCGGACATCTTCATCGCTGAAGGTGGGCAGGGGATCCAGGGGCAGGGGCTCCGCCGGCTTGTAGTTGATGGTGGCTGCGGTGACATCCTTGGTGATGTCGATCAGGACCGGTCCCTTACGGCCGCTGTTGGCGATGCGGAAAGCATTGCGGATAGCATCGGCCAGGTCCTCGATATGATTAACAAAATAAGTATGTTTCGTTACCGGAATGGTGATGCCTGTGATGCTGACCTCCTGGAAGGCGTCTCTGCCGATCAGGGGATCGGGGACATTGCAAGTGATGGCAACCATCGGGATGCTGTCCATAAAGGCGGTAGCGATACCGGTGACCAGGTTGGTCGCTCCCGGGCCGCTGGTGGCGAAGACGACGCCGGTCTTGCCCGTCGCTCTGGAATAGCCGTCCGCTGCGTGGGCAGCGCCCTGTTCGTGGGCGGAAAGCACGTGTCTGATCCGGTCCTTGTACTCATACAGCGTATCGTACAGGTTGAGGATCGTTCCGCCCGGATACCCGAAGATGGTATCCACTCCGTGCTCCAGCAGAACCTCGGCAACCAGCTGTGATCCTGTAACTCTCATAGTTTCCTCCTTGGTGTATATAATGCTAAACTATATTATATACAGTTCACGGGCAAAAGCAACAAGAAATTTTCATTTTTTGTTATCGAAAGACAAAAGAAATAGAGAAAATTTGTTTTGAAAAAACGAAGAACAAGGTTGACAAACATCTTTCCTTAGTTTATTATAAATATCGTTGAATATAGTATACATAAAGATGCGTTGAACGGAATAAATCCGGGAAGGATCTTACAGAGAGCAGCCGGCTGGTGGAAGGCTGCAGATCGAACCGGACGTCTCACCCGGGAGCAGAACCTTTGAGAGGGCATGTGATCCCCCGCCCAGGCGGAGCGGAGAGTCCGGAATCGGTCCGGATCATTCGAAACAGCATGTCAACAAGAGTGGTACCGCGGAGGATCGCCTTCGTCTCTTGATTGAGATGAAGGTTTTTATTTTGCGAAGCGCAGTGGAATGAAGAGAGAAAGAGGTAGGAAAACAGGCATGAACAATTACACCAAGTACAGGCCGGGATACTATCCGGTCGGCGGTAAGTACATGAAATGGGCTCAGAAGGATCACATCGAGAAGGCGCCGGACTGGTGCAGCGTGGACCTGAGGGACGGCAATCAGGCATTGATCGTTCCCATGAGTCTGGATGAGAAGATCGAGTTCTTTCAGTATCTGGTCAAGATCGGATTCAAGGAGATCGAAGTGGGATTCCCCGCGGCATCCGAAACGGAATACCAGTTTTTGCGCACGCTGATCGAAGAGGATATGATCCCGGATGATGTGACCGTCCAGGTGCTGACCCAGTCCCGCCGCCACATCATCAGGAAGACCTTCGATTCCCTGGTGGGGGCCAAGAAGGCCGTCGTTCACCTGTACAATTCCACATCGGTGGCTCAGCGGGAGCAGGTATTCCGCAAGGATAAGGATGCCATCAAGAAGATCGCGACCGACGGGGCCGAGATGATCAAAAAATACGCGGCCAAATATGAAGGAACGGAATTCCGCTTCGAATATTCGCCGGAGAGTTTCACCGGAACGGAGATGGACTACGCGGCTGAGGTATGCAACGCGGTCATCGATATCTGGGAGCCGACTCCGGACAACAAGGTCATCATCAATCTGCCGGCAACGGTCGCCATGTCCATGCCTCACGTATATGCCTCTCAGATCGAATACATGTGCGAACATCTCCACAACCGGGAGAATCTGCTGATCTCCCTCCATCCCCACAATGACCGGGGAACGGCGGTGGCGGACGCTGAGCTGGGGATCCTGGCCGGCGGCGACCGGGTGGAAGGGACCCTCTTCGGCAACGGCGAGAGGACCGGCAACGTGGACATCGTGACCCTGGCCATGAACATGTATACCCATGGCATAGATCCCGGACTGGATTTCTCCAACATGCCGGAAGTGGTATCCACATATGAGAAGTTTACCGACCTGAAGGTCCATCCCAGACAGCCCTACGGCGGCCAGCTGGTCTTCGCGGCCTTCTCCGGTTCCCATCAGGATGCCATCGCCAAGGGCATGAAGTACCGGCTCAACAACGATCCGGGCCGGTGGACCGTGCCTTACCTGCCTTTGGATCCCAACGATGTGGGAAGAGAATACGAAGCGGACGTGATCCGGATCAACAGCCAGTCGGGCAAGGGGGGAGTCGCCTACATCCTGGAGCAGAATTTCGGCTACAGCATCCCGCCGGCCATGCGGGAGGAGATCGGCTACATGGTCAAGGACATCTCCGACAAGGCCCACAAGGAGCTGTCGCCGCTTGAGGTCTACAAGGCCTTCGCCAAGGAATACGTCAACCGGTTCGATCCCATCGACATCACCGACGCCACCTTCGAGAAGGCTTCCGATTACAAGGCCAATGACGGCATGATCGCCTCCATCAAGGTCAGGATCGATGATAAGATCTATGAGCTGGAGGCCCTGGGCAACGGCCGTCTTGACGCCATCAGCAACGCCCTCAAGAAGTCGCCCTATACATTCAACTACAACTTCATCACTTATTCGGAGCACGCCCTGTCCTCGGATTCCCACTCCAAGGCAGCGTCCTATATCTGCATCGAGGATCCGGAAGGGAGGGCCTTCTGGGGAGTCGGGACCCACGAGGATATCATCCTGGCCTCGGTCAACGCCCTGGTCAGCGCTCTGAACCGGATGAACCGAAAAGATCATTTTGTGAAATAAACTGTATATATAATGGAGGAAAACGATTATGGGAATGACGATGACCCAGAAGATCCTGGCGGCTCACGCCGGACTGGATGAGGTGAAGGCGGGCCAGCTGATCCGGGCGGATCTGGACATGGTCCTTGGCAACGACATCACCACGCCGGTAGCTATCCGGGAGTTTGAGAAGGCCGGATTCGAAGGCATCTTTGACCGGGAGAAGATCTCCATGGTCATGGACCACTTCACGCCGAACAAGGACATCAAGTCCGCTGAGCAGTGTATGACCTGCAGGACCTTTGCCCGCAGGTTCGACGTCGAGAATTTCTATGACGTGGGCCGTATGGGGATCGAGCACGCTCTCCTGCCGGAGCAGGGGATAGTCAAGGCCGGAGACTGCATCATCGGAGCGGACTCCCACACCTGTACCTACGGAGCACTGGGAGCATTTTCGACGGGAGTCGGGAGCACGGACATGGCCGTGGGAATGGCCACCGGCCAGGCCTGGTTCAAGGTTCCGGAAGCTCTGAAGTTCGAGCTGACCGGCCAGCTGGGCGAGAACGTGACCGGCAAGGACGTGATCCTGCACATCATCGGCATGATCGGCGTTGACGGGGCCCTCTACAAGTCCATGGAGTTCACCGGAGAGGGAGTGAAGAGCCTGTCCATGGATGACCGGCTCTGCATCGCCAACATGGCCATCGAGGCCGGCGGCAAGAACGGGATCTTCCCGGTGGATGAGATCACAGAGGAATACATGAGAGGCCGGGTCAAGGGAGAATGGAAGGCCTTCCAGGCGGACGAAACGGCTGAATACGCGGCGGAGTACACCATAGATCTGTCGGCCCTGAAGCCGACCGTTTCCTTCCCCCATCTTCCGGAGAACACCCGGACCATCGATGAGGTAGGGGAAGTGCCCATCCAGCAGGTGGTCATCGGCTCCTGCACCAACGGACGGCTGGAGGATATGGCCATGGCGGCGAAGATCCTGGAAGGGAAGACGGTCCACAGGGACGTGCGGGCCATCATCATCCCGGCCACCCAGCAGGTCTACAAAGACTGTATCCGGCTGGGCTATCTGGACACCTTCATCGACGCGGGCTGCGTAGTGTCGACTCCGACCTGCGGACCCTGCCTGGGAGGCCACATGGGCATCCTGGCCGAAGGGGAGCGCTGCGTAGCGACGACCAACCGGAACTTTGTCGGCCGGATGGGCCACGTCAAGTCGGAAGTCTACCTGGCCAGCCCCGCGGTAGCTGCGGCGTCTGCAGTGGCCGGTAAGATCGCCGGACCGGATCAGATCTAAGGAGGATTAAGGAATGAAAGCGAACGGAACAGTATTCAAATACGGAGACAATGTGGACACCGATGTCATCATCCCGGCCCGGTACCTGAATATCGCGGACAGGAAAGAGCTGGCGGCCCACTGCATGGAGGATATCGATACGGAATTCGTCAGCCAGGTAAAGGCGGGAGATATCATGGTCGGCGGCGAGAACTTCGGCTGCGGATCCTCCCGGGAGCATGCTCCCATGGTCATCAAGGAGAGCGGCATCGACTGCGTCATCGCCAAGACCTTTGCCAGGATCTTCTACCGGAACGCCATCAACATCGGCCTTCCCATCCTGGAGTGCCCGGAGGCAAGCGAGGGGATCAAAGCCGGCGATAAGGTCAGCATCGATTTCGATACGGGCGTGATCACCGACGAGACGACCGGAGAGAGCTGGCAGGCCCAGCCTTTCCCCGAGTTCATCAAGGAGATCATGGCAGCCGGCGGACTGGTAAAGAGCTTAACGAAGAAATAACAGGGAGGACGATATGAACTATAAGATCGCGGTGATCCCGGGAGATGGGATCGGCCCGGAGGTCATCGAGCAGACCCGCCGGGTCCTGGAAGTCATCGGGGAAAAGTACGGATATACCTTCGATTTCACGGAGGTCCTGGCCGGCGGATGCGCCATCGACGCGACCGGTCAGTGTCTGCCGGAGGAGACGGTCGAGATCTGCAAGGCTAGCGACGCTGTTCTGCTGGGAGCGGTCGGCGGCCCCAAATGGGACCACCTGCCGGGAGCCGAGCGTCCGGAGATGGCCCTTCTGGGTCTTCGGGGCAAGCTGGGCCTCTTCGCCAACCTGCGTCCGGCCATGCTGTTTGAAGAGCTGGCTGATGCCTGCCCCCTGAAGCCGGAGCTGGTGTCCGGAGGTCTGGACATCGTCGTGGTCAGGGAGCTGACCGGCGGGATCTACTTCGGAGAGAAGGGGATCAAAGAGACCGACAAGGGGACAGCGGCCTACGATGTGGAGGAGTACTCCGAGATGGAGGTCCGCCGGATCGCCAGGGTGGCCTTCGACATGGCCATGAAGAGAAACCGGAAGGTCACCAGCGTGGACAAGGCCAACGTGCTGGAGAGCTCCCGCCTGTGGCGGCGGATCGTAAACGAGGTGGCTCAGGATTATCCGGAAGTGGAGCTGAATCACTTCTATGTGGACAACGCGGCCATGCAGCTGGTCAGAGGACCCAAGCAGTTCGATGTCATCGTGACCAGCAATATCTTCGGCGATATCCTGTCCGATGAGGCCAGCCAGGTCACCGGTTCCATCGGCATGCTCCCGTCGGCAAGCCTTGCCACGGGCAACTTCGGCATGTATGAGCCGGTCCACGGCTCAGCTCCGGACATCGCCGGAACGGATACGGCCAATCCTATGGCCACTATCCTGTCCGCGGCCATGATGCTCCGCTACACCTTCGGTCTTCTGGAGGCTGCGGATGACATCGAAGCTGCCGTGCAGAAAGTCCTGGCCGACGGCTGGCGGACCGCGGATATCGCAAAGCCAGGTGAGGCTGTGATCGGAACGAAAGAGTGCGGCGACCGGATCGTAGAAGCGATCAGGGGATAAGCCGGTTTGAAATCAGCGAAATGGAAAAGGCTGCCGCGTGAGCGGCAGCCTTCTCGTTAGAAACGTAATTATTTATATCCTTAAGGGATCAGTCTTCGTTGTAAGGCTTCAGGTTGTCAGCCCAGATCAGCTCAACACCGGTCGCGGCCTGGACTTCTTCCTTGGTGTAGTCCGGGTGGAGCTCGGAAACCATGATGCCTTCCGGAGTGACGGCCATGACCACCATCTCGGTGATGATCTTGGTGACGCATCTCTCCGCCGTCAGGGGCAGGGAGCACTGCTTCTTGATCTTATGATTACCCTTCTGGGTGTGGAGCATGGTGATGATGACCTCGGGACATCCTACGCACAGGTCCATGGCTCCGCCCATTCCGGCGACTTTCTTGCCCGGAACGATCCAGTTGGCCAGGTCGCCGTTTTCGGCGACTTCCATAGCGCCCAGAACGGTCGCCTTGACGTGGCCGCCTCTGACCAGACCGAAGGACTCGGCTGTATCAAAGTACTTGACTCTGGGAAGAGCGGTTACATACTGGCCGCCGGAGTTGATGATGTCCACGTCCAGAGTTTCCTCGTCGGCAAGAACGTCGATCCCGGCGAATCCGTTCTCGGAGTGGCAGGTGACCACGACGTCTTCCGGAAGATAGTCAGCGACCATGGTCGGCATGCCGATACCCAGGTTGATGAAATCTCCGTCTTCAAATTCCTTCGCGCATCTCTTCGCGATCCTTGCTTTTAAATCTGCCATTTCTTTTCTCCTTCCACGATCGTATCAACCAGTACGCCGGCGACCTGCCAGATATCAGGATCCACTTCGCCGATCTCGACCAGTTTCTCAGGAGCGATAATTGTATGCTTGGAAGCGCCGGCCATGACGATGTTGAAGTTTCTGGTCGCCTTGGAGCACATGTAGTTTCCGAATTTATCAGCCATAGAAGGACGGATGAAAGAGAAGTCAGCGAACAGGGGTCTCTCGAAGAGCCACTTCTTGCCGTCGATCTCGACAACATGCTTCTCCCGGCCAAGCTCGTCCAGCTCGGCCTCCATCGGAGTTCCCAGGCCTACCGGAGTCAGGACGCCGCCCAGTCCGTAAGCAGCCGCTCTGATCTTCTCCGCCAGGGTGCCCTGGGGAACCAGAGTGTACTTGAGGCTGCCGTCCGCGAACTGCTCGTTCAGTCTGGGGTTGACGCCCACGTGGGACATGATGACATGGTCGACCATGTGGTTCTCCAGCAGTTTGCCGATACCTCTTGCTGTCTTGCCTGCGAATTCTCCTGCCGGCTGGCCTTCCGCCAGTCCGCCGTCATTACCGATTACGGTCAGATGCTTTACGCCTTTGCGAACGAGGGCGTCCATAAGGATCTCGGGGGAGCCTGTTCCCAGGAATCCGCCGACCATTATGGTCATGCCGTCTTCAACGCCTGCAACCGCTTCGTCCGGCGTCAGAATCTTATTGATCATAATAACCACCTTCCTTGATTCGAGTTTGATTTATATTGATGTTTCTACAGAATATACGATAAACATCATGTAATATATAAGCAAGAACTGTGCCATGACCTCAGGAGTTCTCTTTTTCCCGCGGAGGGCCGGATTCGGGACGGTTTTTGTTTCCCTTTCGCAACAGGAAGGGGGCCTTTGTTGTACCCCTGCAAAGGCTGGCGAACCGATTTTGGTTCGAGCGCGGACGCAGGCTGAACAGGATATGTTTCGTGAACAGGACCGGCCAAAATGAGATAACCCTCTCACCGGTCCGGAAAAGATATGATACAATGATGGCAGGAAGGGGCAGGAGATGAAACAAAGAACCTATATCGCCATCGATCTGAAATCTTTTTACGCCTCCGTCGAGTGCAGAGAGCGGGGACGGGATCCCATGACCACCAACCTGGTGGTCGCCGACGAGTCCAGGACCGCCAAGACCATCTGCCTGGCGGTCTCGCCCAGCCTGAAATCCTTCGGTATCCCCGGAAGGGCCAGGCTTTTTGAGGTGTTCTCCAGGGTAAGGGAAGTCAACGCCGGGAGGCTGGCCGCGGCAGGTCTTAAGGACTTCCGGGAGAAGACCGACGATATCCGCAGGCTAAAGCAGGATCCTGAACTTGGCCTGGACTACATCGTGGCCCCGCCCAGGATGGCCTTATATATGGAATACAGTTCCCGGATCTACCAGATCTATCTCCAGTACGTTTCCGAAGAGGACATCCACGTCTACTCCATCGACGAAGTCTTCATGGATGTGACGGATTATCTGGATACCTACGGACTGAGTCCCCGCCAGCTGGCCATGAAGATCATCCTCCACGTGCTCAGAGAGACCCAGATCACGGCCACGGCCGGGATCGGGACCAACCTTTACCTGGCCAAGATCGCCATGGATATCGACGCCAAGCACATCCCGGCCGATGAGAACGGAGTGCGGATCTCCCAGCTGGACGAGGCCTCCTACCGGCGGCGGCTCTGGACCCATGAGCCCATCACCGATTTCTGGAGGGTGGGCAAGGGCTATGCCAGGAAGCTCCACCAGCACGGCCTCTACACCATGGGGGACATCGCCCGGTGCTCCCTGGGAAAGCCTTCGGATTTTTATAACGAAGACCTGCTCTACGACCTGTTCGGGGTCAACGCGGAGCTTCTGATCGACCATGCCTGGGGATATGAGCCCTGCACCATCGAGGAGATCCGGGCCTACCAGCCCAGATCCAGCAGCATCAGTTCCGGCCAGGTCCTGCAGGAACCCTACAGCTTCGAGAAGACCCGGATCGTGGTCCGGGAAATGGCGGAGCACATATCCCTGGACCTGGTGGCCAAGGGACTGACCACCGACCAGATCGTCCTTACCGTAGGCTACGATATCGAGAACCTGACCGATCCAGAGCGGCGGCGGAAATACAAGGGGCCGGTGACCGTGGACTATTACGGCAGGCGGGTCCCCAAACACGCCCACGGCACGGCCAACCTGCCTGAGCGGACCTCGGCGGGAACGGTGATCGGCCGGGCGGTCATGGAACTCTATGACCGGATCATGGACCGGGACCTTCTGGCCAGGAGGATCTACATCTACGCCTGCAGGCTGGAAAAGGAAGAGAAGAAGACGGACCAGCCAGCCTTTGCAGAAGGGGAGCAGCTGGATATGTTCACCGATTATGAGGCCAGAAAGCAGGAGGAGGAGAAGCACCGGGAGGATCTGGAGAAGGAGCATCAGATGCAGAAGGCCATGCTGGCCATCAAGGAGAAATACGGAAAGAACGCCATACTGACCGGGACCAGCCTGGAGGAAGGGGCGACCAGCCGGGAGAGGAACCGGCAGATCGGAGGACACAAGGCATGACAGGTGACGAAAGAAAGACCGGGGAAATGGCCCGGAAGGGAGCCTTCGGGGACCGGACCGATCCCCGCCGCTACGATGACATCATCGATCTTCCAAGGCCAAGGACCGGCAGGCACAGGCCCATGGATCCGGCTGCCCGGGCGGCCCAGTTCGCCCCCTTCGCGGCCCTGACCGGATACGAGGACGTGATCGCCGAGACTGCCCGCAAAAACGAAGAGGAGTTCGAGAAAAAATAGAGGGGGAGAAGCCCGGGCCGCTACCGCCCGGTGTACCTTTCGTGTATAATAAAGGCAGGACGGGGAGGACAGGAATGAGACGGGAAACAAGGATCTTGATAAGTGTGATCGTGTGCGTGGCGGCGGCCTTGTCCTGCTGGGCGTCCGCTTTTGCTGCTGCCGGCGATCCGGCGGAGGATACCGCTCAGAAGATCCTGGACCGGATGACCCTGAAGGAGAAGATCGATCAGATGCTGATCGTGGAATGTCCCGAGACAAAGATGGTCAAGACCCAGAAGAAGTACCAGTTCGGGGGGTATCTTCTGTTCGGGGAAAACTTCAAGAACACCAGCAAGAAGAAATTCAAGTCAAAGATCCGGTCCTGCCAGAAGGCCTCCAAGGTCCCCATGCTGATCGCCGTAGATGAAGAAGGGGGACCGGTGGTGCGGGCATCCCTCTACAAGAAATTCCGCAAATACAAGTTCCGCTCCCCCCGGGAAGTCTATCGGGACAAGGGCTACAGCGGGATCACCAGATACACCAGGCTCAAGGACAACTTCCTGAAGGGGCTGGGCATCAACTGCAACTTCGCTCCGGTGGCCGACGTTCCCTATGAGAAGTCCGATTTCATGTACGGGAGGGCTTTTTCCACAAAGACTGGGAAGACCGTCAAGTTCATCCGCCGGACCATCCGTCAGATGGATGAGGACGATGTGGTCTCCGTGCTGAAGCATTTCCCGGGCTACGGGGGAAACGGGGACACCCACGGCAGGATCATCAAGGATAAACGGTCTCTGAAGACCTTTAAGAAAAGGGATCTCAAGCCCTTCGCCGCAGGAATAGAAAACGGGGCCGATATGATCATGGTATCCCATATCAAGGTCAGGGCCTTCGACGGCAAGCGGCCCGCTTCTCTGTCAAAGAAGGTCCACAGGTACCTGCGGAAGGACATGGACTTTGACGGGGTCATCATCACCGACGGACTGGCCATGGACGGGGTCATGGATTTCGTCGGAGGAGATGAAGGCAAGGCGGCCGTCCGGGCCATCAACGCGGGCAATGACATGCTCTGCGTGACCGGAAGCTACCGGACCACATACAAGGCCATCCGGGACGCCGTCAAGGGCGGAAAGATCGACCGGGCCAGGATCGACCGGTCGGTGAAGCGGATCCTGCGGATGAAGATCAAACGGGGCATAATTCAGTGAGCTGAAATCATATATTAATTAAAGGAGGAATTATTATGGATACGAAGCAGGTAAGCGTATGGGCGGACAAGCTGGTCGATCTTTGCGCGAGCGCGGGCTCCAAGATCGTTCTTGCTCTTCTGATCTTCATCGTTGGTAAGATCGTCATCGGCAAGATCCTGAAACTGACCGGCAAGATCAAGGCCCTGGACAAGGTGGATCCGTCAGTCAGGACTTTCGTGAACAACTTCATCAAGATCGCTCTTTACGCGGTGCTGGTCATTTCCATCATCAGCGTTCTGGGCGTACCGATGGCATCGGTCGTCACCGTGCTGGCCACCTGCGGCCTGGCTGTGGGCATGGCCCTGCAGGGAGCCCTGGCCAACCTGGCCGGAGGCATCATGCTCCTGATCTTCCGTCCCTTCAGCGTGGGGGACTATGTGGTCGCGGCCGATGCGGAAGGTGTGGTGAAGGAGCTGAACATGTTCTATACGGTCATCACTACGGTGGATAACCAGACCGTCACCATCCCCAACGGCAACCTGATGGCCGGCAACATCACCAATGTGACCAAGGAGGGGCAGCGCCGGGTGGATCTGACCTTCAATGTGACCGGAAACAACATCGCGGCCACCAAGAAGGTCCTCATGGAGACCATGCAGGCCTCCGAAAAGGTCCTGACCGATCCGGCCCCCCAGGCAGAGCCTCTGGAAGGGATCCCGGGCGGCATGAGCTTCACGGCCAGAGCCTGGTGCAAGACCGAGGATTACTGGGATGTCTACTTCGAGCTGATGGAGGCTATCCCGACCGCTCTGGGAGAGGCGGGAGTCGCGGGCCCGCTGCCGGCATATCATATTGTCAATGACTGATCCGGTATGATATATTAAAGGCGATACAACAAAAACGTAAAAGAGAACGGCACAGGATGGCGGAAACGCTTCCGTGCCGTTCTCTTTTTTGTCTGATCAGTCAGCCGGGGCCTTACTTCTTCAGCTCTCCCTTGTAGGTGGAGATGCCGCCTATGCTCCGGCAGTCGGTATAGCCCATTCTCTTAAGCCGCTTCACTGCCCGGTCCGCCCGGCCGCCGTTAAGGCAGTAGGCGAAGATGGGCGTATCCTGATCGGGGATCAGGGTGGATGCCGACCGGAGCCTGTTCAGGGGCAGGTTGATGCTGCCCGGGATCACTCCGGACTTGCATTCGTCTCTTGAGCGGACGTCGATCAGGATGGCGCTGGGCGTATCCTGATATTCTTTCAGGCCTTTATTGATGTCCTTTTTCGGTGACAGGAAAAACATAAGGAACCTCCTTCCGTATTACCGGTTCTGGTAATTCTCAGCATTGCCCTCCGGATCCTCGGGATCTTCCTTGGGCTTGCCGAAGTTCTGCAGGAAATTTACCATGGCCGGGACCTTGGCGAATCCCTCGGTCAGGATGTCGTAAAGCTTCACCCAGAAGGGCGCGCACAGGGAAATGCCTGTCAGAAGAGCGCTTCCGTAGACCATGACATAGAAGACGGCCTGGTTCTGGGGGCATTTGCCGACTAAGGGATCAAGGATGCCGCAGTTCCACAGCAGGATGGCGCCGGCGATGGAAAGGACGGTGATGACCACCGAGACCGGCCAGCTTTTGTGCTTGCCGTGGGCCAGGGAGATCAGGGAGAACCAGGCGACGATCAGAGCGGCTACGGCGCCCAGATACAGGCCCTTGATCTTGATGATGTGGCGCAGTCCCAGATGGAAGATATAGATCGGCATGGTGTTGGTCCCGACATAGCACAGGAAATTCCTGGTAGAAGGCAGGATGTTGACCATGAGTACGATCCAGCCGCAGGCCAGGGCGAAGACCAGGGCCCGGCAGGCGAAGTCTTCCCACAGGGGCACGTTCAGGGCCGCCGCGTTGTCCTTGAGCAGGAACCAGGAAAGTCTGGGTCCGTAGAAGACCAGCCAGATGGATACAGCCACAAGAGCCGCGGCCAGAAGGCCCAGGATCACCGGCCTCTTCTTCAGCGTTCTCACCTTATCCAGAGTTTCCTTGGAGCAGTAGTAGCCGATCAGGAAGAAGGGATAATAGGAGAACATTCTGCCCAGAGCAAGGTATTCGCCGAAGGGCAGGGCTCCGGCCAGGAACATCATGACGATGCTGATGGGAAGGGCCCAGCGGAACTTGACCACATCCTTCAGGGTGAAGCGGTATACGAACAGGGCGAACAGGAACCACAGGGCAAAGGGCGGGGTCAGATAGCTGAACCATGTGCCTATGCCAACGTCGAATCCGTAGCCGGCGACCATGGTGATGGTCGTAAATACCAGGTAGGGCCACAGAACGCCCCGGAAAGAAGTTTCCCGGGCCCGGTCCGGCTTCTTGGAGAAGTACCCGGACAGGAACATGAAGGCCTGCATGACGAATACATTGATGGTAATGTACATGAATCCGCAGAAGGACAGGTGGGCAAAGCCCGGTTCATACAGGGCCTGGTACCAGTTGGCGGACGCTTTCGTGAAGTGGGATACCGGGATCGAGAGCATGAGGATGCCCCGGAAGGTATCGAACATATAATCACGTTCTTTGATTTTTTCACCCATAAATGAAATCACCTCTTTTTCTCACGTACATTATGATAACAGAAATCATCTCTTTTCGCGAGAACATTTTGGGTATATACTACCAGTTATGAGCATCGAGACGGATTTTTTCAAAAGACACAAGCCAGCCTTTGGGAAAATGGAGGCCGGAGGCTTCCAAAAAACCGGGAATGGCTACGTATATGAAGAGAGATTTCTTGACGGACAGTTCCTGGCCCGGCTGACGGTGGGCGAAGACGGGACCATTCAGGGGAAGGTCCTGGATATGGATACGGAGGAGGAATACCTGCCCATCCGGGCGGTGAACCAGGCCGGAAGCTTCGTCGGCTCCGTGAGGGAGGCCTATTTCCGGGTCCTGGCCGGGGTCCGGGACCGGACCTTCATCCCCGTCGATTTCATCTATGACCAGACCAACCGGATCGCGGCCCTGATCGAGAGGACCTACGGGGACCTGGCCGAGTTTCCCTGGGACAAGTATCCGGGAAACGGGGTTTATAAATGTAAGGAAAACGGCAAATGGTACGCGGCCGTCCTGACGGTGGCCCGGGGCAAGCTGGAGGAGAAGACGGAAGAAGGGGGAAGCGTCTGCGATCCGGAGGAGATCGTCGAGGTCATCAACCTCAAGGCGGACCCGGATCAGATCCCAGACCTTACCGGACTTGCCGGGATCTATCCGGCCTGGCACATGAACAAGAAGCACTGGATCAGCGTCCTCCTGGACAGCACTCTGCCGGAGGAGAAGATCATGGACCTGATCCGGGAAAGCCACCTTCTGGTGTCGGCGGGAAAATCGTCCGCCCCCGCAAGAAGCGACGCCTGGATCATCCCCTCCAACCCCAAGATCTACGACGTGGACGCCGGTTTCGCCCGGGGCGGAGGCTGCATCGAGTGGCACCAGCACAACGACATCCGGGCCGGCGACACCCTCTTCATCTACAGCGCGGCTCCCAACTCGGCCATCCTCTACCGCTGCCGGGTGGAGGAAGCGGACCTGGGATACCAGGGCATGTTCAAAGGGAAAAAAGGCTACACCCGCTCCATGCGGATCCGGCTCATCGACCGCTACCGGAAGGATCAGTTTCCCCTGTCCTTCATGAAGGCAAACGGCGGCTCGGCCATACGGAGCGCCAGGAGGATGCCCGGCCAGCTTTTGGAGGCCATGGAGCGAAAACTGCAGGAGGAAGAATAATGGAAAACAGACTGATCACCATGCAGGGGATGCTGCTGGATGAGATAGAGAAATACGCGGAGCTGGTCCCGGACAGGGACGCAACGCCCATCTACGAGAAGGTGCACGCCATCGGGACCGGCAAGATCGGCTATCTGCTGGCCCTGCAGAGGGGGGCGGACCCGGAGCTGGCCGCGGCCGCATGCTCCGTCCACGACTACGGACGGATCGTGACCGGAAGGCAGGAAGGCCACGCAAAGGCTGGCTACGGCCCAGTGAAGGAATTCCTTCGGGGGACCGGCCTTTACAGTGAAGAAGAGATCGAGACCATCGCCCTGGCGGTAAGAAACCACAGCAGCAAATCCGAGATCGGATCGCCCATCGAAGAGATCGTCAAGGACGCGGACGTGCTGGACTTCCACCAGTGCGGATATGAGATGCCCCGGCAGGAGCAGCAGAAGAGGCTGGACGCCATGCTGGCCGCCGGATGGGACGGCCGGACAGACCTGCAGCAGCAGAAATAATAGCTTAAGATAAGGAAGGAAATACCCCTTTATGGACAGAGATAAAACGATCATCCGAACCAGTATCATCGGCATCGGGGCCAACGTGCTCCTGGCCGCCTTCAAGGCGGTCATCGGTCTGGCATCCAATTCGGTAGCCATCGTCCTGGACGCGGTCAACAACCTGAGCGACGCCATGTCCTCCCTGATCACCATCATCGGGACCAAGCTGGCAGCTAAAGAACCGGACCGCAAACACCCCCTGGGCTACGGCAGGATCGAATACCTGAGCGCCATGATCATTTCCGCCATCGTCCTCTACGCCGGCATCACCGCCCTGGTGGAATCGGTCAAGAAGATCATCGACCCGGCGACACCGGATTATTCCACCGTCGCCCTGATCATCGTGGGGGCGGCGGTCCTGGTCAAGGTCCTGCTGGGACGGTACGTGGAAGGAGTGGGCAGGAAGGTCGACTCCGACTCTCTGGTAGCCTCCGGAAAGGACGCCCTCTTCGACGCGGTCCTTTCCTTCTCGACCCTGGTCGCGGCCATCATCTACATCGTCTGGCATGTCAGCCTGGAAGCCTGGCTGGGAGCCATCATCGCCCTCTTCATCATCAAGGCGGGCATCGAGATGCTCCGGGATACCATCAGCCAGATCCTGGGGGAGAGGACCGGGGCGGAAACGGCCAATGCCGTCCGAAAGACCATCACCTCCTTCCCTGAGGTCCATGGTGCCTACGACCTGGTCATCCACAGCTATGGACCCAGGCAGCTGGTGGGATCGATCCACATCGAGGTCCCGGAGGAGATGACGGCCCGGCAGCTGGACGAGCTGCAGAGGAAGATCGTCGCCCGGGTCTATGAGGAAACCGGGATCGGCATGACCGGCATCTCCGTCTACTCCGTCAATGAGCGGGACGAGAAGGTAGTCGAAATGCGGCGGAAGATCGGCCGGATGGCGGCGGAGGAGCAGTACGTCCTGCAGATGCACGGCTTCTATGTGGACGAGGAGAGCAAGAACATCCGCTACGACGCGGTCATCGATTTCGACGCGCCCAGCAAGCGGGCGGTCTGCCAGCAGCTGACGGACAAAACCAGGGAAATGTATCCGGACTACCAGGTCATCGTAACCCCGGACTTCGACCTGGCGGATCTGTAAAAGTATCAGATGAAATCAGACAAGAACAAGACCATCGATCTGACAATAGAAGAAGGAAGGGAATATCTGGACCGCTGCATGAAGGAGGATGAGGCAAAGGCAGGTCTGTCCGCCGGCAAGATCCGCGACCGGATCATCACTGGAGACACCTTCAGGATCCTGCCCAAGCTGCCCCCAGCCTTTGCCCGGCTGCTGATCGTTGATCCCCCTTATAATCTGACCAAGAACTACGGAGGAAGGGAGTTCCGGCAGATGAGGGATGAGGATTACCGGCAGTTCACCCGCAGCTGGCTCAGCCTTTGCATGCCCCTCCTGACGGAGGACGCCTCGGTCTATGTGTGCTGCGACTGGAGAAGCAGCATGATCATCGGCCCCGTTCTGGAGGAATTCCTGACCGTCCGCAGCCGGATCACCTGGCAGAGGGAAAAGGGCAGAGGAGCCTCCGCCAACTGGAAAAACGGCATGGAGGACATCTGGTTCGCCACCGTCTCCGACGACTATACCTTCCACATGGAAGACGTGCGCCAGCGGCGTCGGGTCGTGGCTCCCTACCGGGAGAACGGCAGGCCCAAAGACTGGGAGGAGACGGAGGAAGGCCGCTTCCGGGACACCTGTCCCTCCAATTTCTGGGACGACATCTCCATCCCTTACTGGTCCATGGCGGAGAACACGGCCCATCCGGCCCAGAAGCCGGAGAAGCTGATGGCCAAGCTGATCCTGGCAAGCTCATCGGAGGGGGACATGATACTGGATCCCTTCGCCGGGTCGGGGACCAGCGCGGTGACGGCAGCCAAACTGGGCCGCCATTTCGTCGCTATCGAGCAGAATGAGCAGTACTGCGTCTGGGCCCAGAAAAGGCTGGAAATGGCCGGGTCCGACAGGAGGATCCAGGGCTACTCGGACGGGGTATTCTGGGAGAGGAACACCTCCCGCTGGCAGAAGCAGGGAAAATAGTGAGAAAAATATCTTTTTTGACGGTGTTTCTGCTATAATGAAACGCAGGAAAAAGCAAGCAGCTGAATAACATATTATATAAAGAAGGGAAAGAATCATGGAACGGATCAAAGAAGGCATCATCGAAGTGGACGGTATTGTTCTGAACGGGGAGACGACTCTCGCCGATCTGGAGAAGATCGATATCGATAAAGCTGTCCAGAGACGGCACCCTCATGGATATCTGGAGGTCATCTTCAATCATCCGGTGGAGAATGACGGAGTGAGTTTTCAGGTCTCGATGAAGATCAGCTTCAACGAGGAACAGAAGATCATCTCTCTGGATCCGGTACTGAAGAAGCCGGTCCAGGGGGCCATCGACATCAGCCGGGAGAAGCAGGAGATCTGCGAGGAGTGGCTGAAGAGGAACATGGGCGTTGAGCCGTCAAGAGACACGGACGACGGGGTCTTCTATGATTTCCCGTGGGGACACGTCTACAGCGCCGCCGCCTCCCACATCAATTTCGGCCATCTGGAAGGATGCATCCACATATATTTCGGAGACGAGATCGAATAAGATCAGGAAAGAGAGAAAGAGAAGATGAAAGAATTTACACCGATCAAAGAAGGAAAAGTCCGCGAGATCTACGACAACGGCGACAGCCTGATCATGGTGGCGACCGACCGGATCTCCGCCTTTGATGTGATCCTGAAGAACAAGATCGAGAAGAAGGGGACCGTCCTGACCCAGATGTCAAAGTTCTGGTTCGACTACACCCGGGACATCGTGCCTAACCACATGATCTCCGTGGACGTGAATGACATGCCGGAGTTTTTCCGCCAGGAAAGATTCGACGGCAACAGCATGATGTGCCGCAAGCTGGAGATGCTCCCCATCGAATGCATCGTCCGCGGCTACATCACAGGCAGCGGATGGGCCAGCTACCAGAAGGACGGCACCGTCTGCGGCATCCGCCTGCCCGAGGGACTGGAGGAATCCCAGCAGCTGCCGGAGCCCATCTACACGCCCAGCACCAAGGCGGAGATCGGTGATCACGATGAGAACATCTCCTATGAGCGGAGCATCGAGGTCCTGGAGAAGGCCTTCCCGGGAAAGGGAGAGGAATACGCGGCCGCCCTGCGGGATATGACCATCGCCATCTACCGCAAGTGCGCCGATTACGCCCGCAGCCGGGGGATCATCATCGCCGACACCAAGTTTGAGTTCGGCCTGGATGAGGACGGCCGGATCGTCCTGGGGGATGAAGTGCTGACCCCGGACAGCTCCAGGTTCTGGCCCCTGGAAGGGTATGAGCCGGGCAAGTCCCAGCCGTCTTACGACAAGCAGTTCGTCCGCGACTGGCTCAAGGCCAATCCGGACAGCGACTATCTCCTGCCCCAGGAGATCATCGACAAGACCATCGCCAAGTACATGGAAGCCTATGAGCTCCTGACCGGCGAGAGTCTCTAGGGAAGAGCAGAGCCAAAGAAGATCAGGGGAGCGGTCCGTCAGAGCAAAGCGTTCTGATGAGCCGCTTCCTTTTTTCGTGCCGGCAGCGAAGAACGAAAAAAAGAGAGCCTCGATCGAGACTCTCTTCTGATTTGGTGACCCATATTGGACTTGAACCAATGACCTTCTGGTTGTCACCCAGACGCTCTCCCAGCTGAGCTAATGGATCATGCCTTTCGAAATCAGCAACGTTAGTATAACACAAGGTGTTGTGTTTGTCACCCATAAATTTTGACCTTCCTGTATTTTTTTGTGTATAATATGTTCAGGTTGTTTATGAGGAGGCGGATTGAGATGAGAATTTATGTGGTCGACGATGAACCGATCATCTGTGAAGGCGCGATGAGCGCGATCCGGGACGCAGCCCCCCAGGCGCAGACGGAGTCCTTTACGGATCCTTTTCTTGCATGGGAGCATCTGCAGAAGGAGCAGGTCGATGTCATCTTTCTGGACATCGAGATGCCCGGGGTGAACGGGATCGATCTGGCCAAAAAGATCAAGGCTGTTCAGCCTGCCTGCAATATCATTTTTGTGACGGCCTACCCCCAGTATCAGACCGATGCCTGGGAAATGCGGGCCAGCGGATATGTCCTCAAGCCCCTGAGCCGGGAGAGGATCAGAGAGGAACTGGCGGAACTGCGCCATCCGGTGGAGGAGAAGCCGGGCGTATTCATCCAGGCCTTCGGCCACTTCGAGATCTATCAGGACGGGATCCCGGTCAAGTTCACCTACTCCAAGACCAAGGAACTGCTGGCCATCCTGATCGACCACCGGGGGGCAATGGTCTCCCAGCAGGAGTGCATAGAAAAGCTGTGGGGAAGGGATGAGATCCGGACCAGTTATTATAAGCGGCTTCGGATGGATCTGGTCAAGACCTTCGAAAAGCTGGGCCTGCCGGACACTGTCCTGCGCCAGCGGGGCTACCTGGGGATCAATCCGGAGACCATCCGCTGCGATTATTACGAATGGATGAGAGGCAGGGCCAGCGGCGTCAATGCCTATCGGGGGGTCTATATGGAGCAGTACCCCTGGGCCAGGCAGACCGGAGAGGAGATCGCCTCTCTGGGAAAGGATGAACTGTAAATGAATCTTGAGACGATCGGGGGAAGCCTCAGCTTATTCAGCGCCATGATCCTCCTTACCATCCTGGCTGCCCTGCTTGCCCAGCGAAAAAAGGCGGGAACAGGTCCTATGGGAAACTGCTTTCAGCTCATGCTGGCGATCGGCGTGGCCCAGGCCCTGATCTACAGCGCGTTATCTCTTGAAAACGGGGCGCTTAGCCCGGCCGCCCATCTGGCCCTGTCCCTGGGGATCACCTGGAGCATATGTATAGAGCTGTGTCTGGTCTGCCGCTATCTCTGCCTTCTGATCGAGTTTCGGGGCATGAAGATCCAGCCGGCGGCAGCCTGGCAGGATGACCTTAGAGACCGGACCAGCCGGATCATTCTTGCCTGTCAGCAGGGAGCCTGCATCGCAGGCGGTCTTGCCGCGACCATCGGAGATATCCGGGGCTGGGAGGGACTTCCTCCCAAGATCGTCATGGGCCTGGGCGTCCTTGTGGTCGCTTCCTGCGAGACGGAACTTATCCGGAACCGGGCCATCATCGGAAACGGCTATACGGCCGTCTTCCTGGTCCTGGTGCCCCTTCCCCTTGCCGCCTGTCTTGTCCAGTGGACCAGCGGGGGAATCCCCGTGGTCAGCAGCGCGGTGACCCTGAGTCTGCTCATCCTCTATATCATGATCCAGACCAGTCAGGCCAGGATGATGGTCGAGGCCATCCAGGCAGAGCAGAGGACCCGGCTGCAGCTTCTGGCCAGCCGGATGAAGCCCCATTTCCTTTACAACGCCCTGACGACCATTTACTATCTCTGCGCCCGGGATCCAGGCAAGGCCCAGCAGGCGGTGGAAGCCTTTTCCTCCTATCTGCGGGACACCATGGATTCCTTCGCTTCAGAGGATCTGGTTTCCTTCTCCTGGGAGAGGAAACAGATCGATCATTATATGTTTCTCGAAAAACTCCGCTTTCATGATCAGATCGACCTCCGCTACGAACTTGAGACCGAGGATTTCCGCCTGCCGCCCCTGGCTGTCCAGGCCCTGGTGGAAAACGCCATCAAACACGGCAGGGACCGGGAGCATCCTTCTGTTCTGATCCGGATCAGGACGGTCCGGGAGCCGGGATGGATCAGCCTTTGCGTATCGGACAACGGCCGGGGCTTCGATCCCGCCCGGGTGAGAGAAGATGATCAGGTCCACCTGGGTCTGGCGACGGTCAGAG
Source organism: uncultured Bacillota bacterium (assembly GCA_946631075.1). Lineage (GTDB taxonomy): Bacteria > Bacillota > Clostridia > Peptostreptococcales > Anaerovoracaceae > Lentihominibacter. The sequence continues at coordinate 22,308 of CAMOZS010000004.1, forward strand.
AGCGGGTCCGGATCCTGTGCGGCGGGACCATGGAGATCGACAGCCGGCCGGGAGAGGGTACTTCGATCACGTTAAAGCTCAGAAGTGATTTGCAAATATTGTGAAAATTGGGTATAATACCTGAAGATATATCACACAGAGGAGATGGATATCATGACTAATTTTTATGTGACTTACCGGCTGCCCGATCCGGCGGCCAGAGAAGGATATATGAGGGAAGTGCTCGACTCGGGAGTGATCGAGAAGTCGCGGGCCGAGGACGGCTGCATCCGCTATGAGTATTTCTATCCGGTCGGCAGCGATACCGAGCTCTTTCTCTGGGAGCAGTGGGAGAGCCGGGACCACCAGAAGGTCCATTGCCAGACGGAGCATTTCGCCGCTCTGGGGAAGATCAAGGAGAAGTACGGAGCTGAGACCAAGATCCTGATCGAGGATCAGATCGTCAGCGAATAGAGGAGGCCGGCCGGAGCCGGTGAAAGAGGAGGTATCGATGGGAACATTCGCCCAGGAGTTCATGAAGATCTATGACCGCAAGATCGCCAGCGGCGAGATCACGTTCAGCAGATCGGGGATCACCGGAGGGGACTTCACCGCTCTGTGCATCAACCCGACCTATGTGATCCCGCAGGAACGCCTGGAGGTCGTTTTCGAGAAGATGAGCCTTAGCGGTCAGGAGAGGGAACTGCTCAGCCGGGCCGCCGAAGAGACACTGAAGGCCGCCGAAGAATAGGGACGATCATCTTCTTGTGTTCTGGGTATTGACAGGCAACTAGATGTATGGTATGTTAACGACAGTTAGGTAAGCTAACTGTTAGAAAAGCAAATAAATCGTCCCGGTCAAGGGACAGCATCCGTTAATGAAGAAGTTAAAGAAGCGAAAGAAAGAAGAGAGGTAGGAACTATGTTATTTGAACAGATTCAGGAAGTCGTTGCAGAGCATCTGGATTGCGACAAGGAAGAAATCACCAGAGAGTCCACATTCGAGAGCCTGGGAATCGACTCCCTCGACGCAGTTGAGCTGGTAATGGAACTGGAAGAGAAACTGGAGATCCAGCTGGATCTGGACAGAGATCTGGAGAATATCGACGAACTCGTTAAATTCGTAGAAGAGAAAATGGAAGGCTAAATAACATGAAAAAAGGTAGAATAGCTGAAATGCTTGGGATCGAATACCCGGTGTTTCAGGGTGGTATGGCATGGATCGCCGACGCGCAGCTGGCAGCAGCTGTCTCCAACGCGGGCGGTCTGGGTATCATCGCTGCGGGCAACGCGGACGGAACCTATGTTAGAGAGCAGATCAAGAAGGCCAAAGAACTTACCAGTAAGCCCTTTGGCCTTAATATCATGCTTTTAAGTCCGTTCGCTGATGAGATCGCTCAGATCGCAGTGGATGAAGGAGTAGAAGTGATAACGACCGGCGCGGGCAACGCCACCAAGTATATGCAGATGTGGCTGGACGCCGGGATCAAGGTCATCCCGGTCGTTCCCTCGGTCACATTCGCCAAGCTGGCAGCAAGATCCGGAGCCACCGCGGTCATCGCGGAAGGCGGAGAGAGCGGCGGACATATCGGGGAGCTGAACACTATGGCTCTGGTTCCCCAGGTCTGTGACGCTGTCGATCTTCCGGTCATCGCGGCCGGCGGCATCGCGGACGGAAGAGGGATGGCTGCAGCCTTTGCTCTGGGAGCGGAGGCCGTACAGCTGGGCACCAGATTCCTGTCAGCTTACGAGTGCAACATCCACGAGAACTATAAGAAAAAGGTCCTGAAGGCCGGCGATACATCGACCATGGTCACAGGACGCAGACTGGGGCATCCGGTCAGAAGCATCCGTAACGCCTTCAGCAGAGACTACGCCAAGGTGGAGTACACGGATATTTCCGATGATGACCTGGAAGCGCTGGCCGCTGGCAAGCTCAGAGACGCTGTCGTCGACGGCGATGAGAAGGGCGGCTGCTTCCTGGCGGGACAGAGCGCCGGCCTGGTCACGAAGGAAGAAAGCTGCGAGGAGATCATTCAGGATCTCATGCAGGATTGCGAGAAACAGTTACGGAGGCTTGAAGAATGGGTAAAATAGCATTTGTATTCGCCGGACAGGGCGCGCAGACACCGGGCATGGGCAAGGACGTCTGTGAGGCCGTTCCGGCAGCAGCGGAGGTTTTCGCAAAGGCTGACGCGGTCCGGGAGGAAACTTCCCGGCAGTGTTTCGAAGCCGATAAGGCGGAACTGATGGAAACGAGAAATACGCAGCCCTGCGTGTTCACCGTAGACCTGGCCATGGCGGCGGCCCTGGAAGCGGAAGGCATCCACGCCGACATGACCGCGGGATACTCCCTGGGCGAGCTGGCTGCTCTGGTCTATGCGGGACCCCTCACCATGGAAGAGGGACTGCGTCTGGTATCCGAGAGAGGACGCCTGATGCAGGCATGCTCCGAAGCTCACGAGACCGGTATGGCGGCTGTGCTGAAGCTGTCCGATGAGGTCGTAGAGGGCATGTGTGAGAAGTATCCGGACCTGTATCCGGTCAACTTCAACAGCGACGGCCAGGTATCCGTTGCCGGCGACAAGGAGCAGCTGCAGCAGCTGAGAGCCGAGGTCAAGGCGGCCGAGGGATCCTGTCGGATCCTGAACGTTTCCGGCGCTTTCCACTCTCCCTATATGAACGAGGCGGCGGAAGCCTTCGGAGAAGTCCTGGAAGGGGCTGAGTTCGGCGAGAAGACCATGCCGGTCTATTCAAACCGGACAGCGGAGCCTTACGGAGACGATTACCGGACCTTGCTGAAGGAGCAGATCATCAATCCGGTCTACTGGAAGAAGCTGGTCAGAAATATGATCGCCGAGGGCGTCGATACCTTTATCGAGCTGGGACCCGGCAAGGCGCTGACATCCATGATCACCAGGATCGACGAGAACGTCAAGATGTACCGGGTAAGCGATATGGAAACACTGCAGGAGACACTGGAAGGAGTAAAGAACAATGCTTAAGGGTAAAACAGCGGTCGTTACCGGCGGCGGCAGCGGCATCGGCAAGGCGACAGCCCTGAAACTGGCGGCGGACGGAGCAGATATCGTCATCGTCCACATGGATCCGGAAGAGAAGGCGGCGGAAGTCGTCAGCGAGATCCAGGCTCTGGGAGTCAAGGCCAAGGCCATCCGGATGGACGTTTCCGATTTTGAAGCGGTCAGCGGCATGGTCACAGAGATCGTCGAGGAGTTCGGCTCCATCGATATCCTGATCAACTGCGCCGGCATCACCAAGGACGGCCTGATCGCCCGGATGAAGGAAGACCAGTTCGACGCGGTCATCAATGTCAACCTGAAGGGGACATTCAACATGATCCGCCACTGCACACCGGTCTTCATGAAGCAGAAGAGCGGCACCATCGTCAATGTGTCTTCTGTTTCCGGCATCATCGGAAACCCGGGACAGGCCAACTACAGCACATCCAAGGCGGGCGTCATCGGCCTGACCAAGTCCACGGCCAAGGAGCTGGTATCCAGAGGCGTACGCTGCAACGCAGTCGCTCCGGGATTCATCGCTACTGATATGACGGCCAATCTGAGCAAGAACAACAAGCTGGTCGACATGATCCCGATGAAGAGGATGGGAACGGCCGACGAAGTCGCCGACCTGATCTTCTTCCTGGCATCGGATCAGTCAAGCTATATCACAGGAGAAATCATCAAGGTCGACGGCGGAGTCGCGATCTAAAGGAGAGATTAAATTATGGACAACAGAAGAGTAGTTGTAACAGGTCTTGGAGCGATCACACCGCTGGGCAACGATGTAGAGACCCTCTGGAACAACCTGATCGCAGGCAAGAACGGGATCGGCCCGATCACACTGTTCGATCCGACGGATTTCGCGGTGAAGATCGCGGCGGAAGTCAAGGACTTCGATCCCAAGCAGTATATGGAGAAATCTGAGATCCGCAGATCCGACAGGAACGTACAGATGGGCCTGGCGGCGGCCATCCAGGCTGTCGAGGACAGCGGTATCGAAGGACATTTCGATCCGGAGAGGACCGGTGTATATTTCGGCTCCGGTATCGGCGGCATCGCCACATTCGAGGATGTATTCGAGAAGTATCTGGCCAAGGGACCCAGATTCGTATCTCCCTATTTCATCCCCATGATGATCCCCAACATGTGCGCGGGTACTATCGCTATCCGCTACGGCATGCAGGGTCCGGCTCTGCCGGCGGTCTCCGCCTGCGCTTCCGGAACCAACGCTCTGGGCGAGGCCCTGAGAGCCATCCGCCACGGATATGCTGATGTCATGGTTTCCGGCGGTACTGAAGCGGCGGTCACAAGATCCAGCGTGGCCGGCTTCATCAAGATGGGCGCTCTGAACCAGACGGACGATGTGAACCGGGCCAGCCTGCCTTTCCATAAGGACAGAGGCGGATTCGTCATCGGAGAAGGCGCCGGCGCCATGGTCCTGGAGGAATATGAACACGCCAAGGCCAGAGGAGCCAGGATCTACGCCGAGTTCTCCGGCTACGGCTCCACCTGCGACGCCTACCACATGACAGCTCCGGATCCGGAAGCAAAGGCTGGGGCCAAGGCCATCAAGGATGCCTGGGTCGAGAGCGGCTGCGTTGATCCGGCGAAGGTCTACGTGAACGCCCACGGTACCGGAACACCGCTGAACGATGCTTCCGAGACCAAGGCCCTGAAGATCGTCTTCGGTGAAGAGGATGCTCACAAGATCGTGATCAGCTCCACCAAGTCCATGACCGGCCATATGCTGGGCGGCACGGGCGCGGTCGAAGCGATCGCTTCTGTTCTGGCCATGAACAAGGGGATCATCCCGCCGACCATCGGTCTGGATGATCAGGATCCGGAATGCGATCTGGACTACACCCCGCTGAAGGCAAGAGAGTACGATGTGGACTGCGTCCTGTCGACTTCCCTGGGATTCGGCGGCCACAACGCCTGCGTCGGTTTCAAGAAAGTGAGTGAATAATGAATCAGGAAGAATTGAAGAAGATCCTTCCCCACAGAGATAATATGCTCCTGGTCGAGGAAGCGGAACTGGAAGAGATCCCGGACGGCGACGGAGTCAAGACCGTCTCCCACGGCAGATATACCGTGAAGGGCGATGAGTTTTTCCTGCAGGGACATTTCCCGGGCAACCCGGTCGTTCCCGGCGTCATCCTCTGCGAGATGATGGCTCAGTCTTCCTGCCTCCTGTTCAAGGACCAGATGAAGGAAGGGTATCTGACCATGTTCACCGGACTGAAGGAAGTGAAATTCAAGAATCCGGTCAAGCCCGGGGACACGCTGGAATCGACCTGCGAGATCATCAAGTCGAAACCGCCTTTCTATTTTGCCAAGGGCAAGGGCTATGTCGACGGCAAGCTCTGCGTACAGGCCGAATTTTCCTATGCGCTGGTCAAGGCGGACAAATAAGAGGAAAGGGACGTTTAATGGATAAAAAACTGGTTATTACAGGTATGGGCGTGATCACGCCCATCGGAAATACCGTTGACTCATATTGGGAAAACCTCATCGCCGGCAAGACCGGCATCGACATGATCGAAAGCATCGCTACTTCCGAGCTTCCGGTAAAGTTTGCCGGGGAAGTGCG
>CAMOZS010000005.1 GCA_946631075.1 uncultured Bacillota bacterium
TGTCCACCATGACGGGAAGCTTCAGCGCGGTCGCCCAGAACATGAGCGTGCAGCGTCTCTACGAGAAGGCTCTGGACCAGGTGATGGTATCGCCCACACCCCTCTGGCAGTTCATCCTGGGCCAGGTCATCGGCGGGAGCCTGCGGGGCATGTACGCCGGCTGCATGATCCTGCTTCTGACCATGCCCGTACGGACGGGACTGATCTTCAACGGTCTTTCCTTCATGATCATGTTCCTCAACGGGACGGTGTTCGCCACCCTGGCCCTGGTGCTCTCATTCCTGGCCAAGAGCTACACGGACGCCCCCCGTTATACGGCTTACATCATCACCCCCATGTCCTTCCTGTGCAACACATTCTTCTCCACCGACGCGATGCCGATGGGGATCCGCCAGGTAGTAGCGGCTCTGCCCCTGTCCCAGACCAGCGGCATGATCCGGGGGATCTCGGACGGGACCGGTTATTCCCCCTGGGGAGTGGTCATACTGATCGCCTATCTGGTCTGCTTCTCCCTGATCTCGGTGGGATTTATCTATAAGAAGAAGAATCTGTAGGAGGTTTTCATGCAAAGGCTGGACAAAGCGCTGCTGGTCGTCAGCTTCGGAACGACCCACGAAGAGACAAGGGCCCGGACCATCGACGCCATAGAGGAAGATCTGGCGAAGACCTTCCCGGACCGCAGGCTCTACCGGGGATGGACCAGCAGGATGATCGTGAAGCGGCTTCGGGACCGGGGAGCATCTGTGGATACCCTGGAGGATGCCCTGCAGAGGATACAGGAAGACGGGATCCGTGACCTTCTGGTCCAGCCCACCCATATGATCACCGGCGCGGAAAACGACCGGATGATGGAGGCGCTCAGAGGACAGGCCGGCGGTTTTGACCGGATCCTGGCAGGCCAGCCTTTGCTCTGCACAGAGGAAGACCGGGAGCGCCTGGCCAAAGCCCTGGCGGAGGAACTGCTGGGCGCCGGCCCGGGCAGGGAAGCAGGTCCGGAAGCGGCTGGCTGCCAGGCCCTGATCCTGATGGGCCACGGCTCTGCCAACAAACCTGAGGCCAACCGGATCTACGAAGCCATGCAGGAGACCTTCCGCCGGCTGGGATACAGCAATGTGTTCGTGGCGACGGTAGAGGGAAAGCCGGCACTGGACGACGTCCTGCCGGCCCTGGGATCACCTGATACAGTCGTGCTGGCCCCCCTGATGATCGTCGCGGGCGACCACGCCAAAAATGATATGGCCGGCCCGGAGGAGGACTCCTGGAAGAGCCGGCTGGAAGCGATGGGCCTGCAGGTGAGGCCTGTGCTCCGGGGTCTGGGGGAATACCGGGCAGTCCGGGAAATGCTGGCAGACCATGCTCAGTCAGCGGCGCCGGTCAGATGAGCCGGCCAGAGAAAGAAGGAAACCGTAAATGTTGAAGGAAGCCGGAAAACTGCATATGGGACCAATGGGCAGGGATCTGATCGCGGCTCTTGTTTGCGCGCTCCTGATCATCTGTCTGGGACCGGCTCCCGCGTACGGGGCGGAAGGCTACGATCAGGTGGCTTCGGCGGCCCAGTCGGCTTCTATGAAGGAAGTGAAAAGCTACGGCATGATCCCGGTCCGGGCGGCGGACATCAACGAAGGTTCATATAAGATCGAGGTCCGCACATCCTCCTCCTTCTTCCGGGTGGACAGGGCTGTCCTCCATGTGAAGGACGGGAAGATGACGGCAGACCTGACCATGTCCAGCACCAGCTACAAGTTCGTCTATCCGGGAAAGGCGGAAGAGGCGGCAGCGGCGGACCTGGACTCATACATCAAACTGAAGGAAAGGGATGGGCAGGGCAGCTTCACCCTCCGGGTCGGCGGCCTCAACGAGGAGATCCCCTGCGCGGCTTTCAGCAAGAAAAAGAAGTGCTGGTATGACCGGAACATCCTTCTGGACGCGGGGACCCTGCCTCGGGAGGCTCTGAAGATCGCCCTTCCCGATTACGACAAGATCGATAAGGCGGTGGAAGCCTACGAGCAGGCTGAAGAAGGCGAAGGGGCCGGCGGCGGAGATCCCGGCGCAAAGGCTGGAGGAACTGCAGGCGCGGCCGGCGGGCAGGCTGCTTCAGACCAGGACCTGACCTCCTATGAACCGGTAGCCCTGGACCTTGAAGACGGGGAGTATTCCATCCAGGTCAACATGGCCGGGGGAAGCGGAAGGGCATCGGTATCCACCCCCACCTGGCTGATCATAAAGGACGGCAAGGCCTGGGCCAGTCTTCTCTGGTCCAGCAGCTACTACGACTATATGGTCGTCGGCGATAAGAAATACGAAAACGAAACAAAGGACGGAGGCAACTCCACCTTCACCATCCCCATCGCGGTCATGGACGATCCTATGCCGGTGATCGCGGACACCACAGCCATGGGCGATCCGGTGGAGATCGAATACGAACTGACCTTCTACCGGGATTCCATCGGCGCAAAGAGCCAGATCCCCCAGGAGGCAGCCACCAATGTCCTGATCGTGGCCCTGATCATCATCGTGATCGGAGGAGTTTTGAACTTTGTGATCAAAAGGAGAAGAAAGCAGTGACGAAGAAGCACACCCACTTTCCCATGTTCATCGAGTCCACCGGCAAAAAAGTCCTGGTCATCGGGGGAGGGAAGGTCGCAGAGCGAAGGATCCTGACCCTCAAGGAATTCGGGTTTGAGATCACGGTCATCTCGGAGACTCTGACGGAGACCCTGACCGCCCTGTCGGCGGAAGGCAGCTTCCTCTATCGCAGGGGCCGCTGCTTCGTCGAGGAGCCGGACAGTAGAAGACAGACCCGGGGGACAGACGGAGCGGAGCCGGACGGGCCGGAGGATATCTGGATCGAGCTCTGGCCGGCGGACCTGCTTCTGGCCTGCACGGATGACCGGAGCCTGAACCGGCAGATCGGGGAATTCGGCCGCAGAAGGGGCATCCCCGTCAATGTCTGCGACGCCCGGGAGGAATCCACATTCTGGTTCCCGGCCATCGCCCTGAATGATGAGCTGACCATGGGACTTGTGGGCAGCGGTAAGTCACACGGTACCGTAAGAAAAGCGGCGGCGGCGCTGCGGAAGATCATAGAAGAAAGGTCGTATGAGAAATGAAGATCAGAGTAGGAAGCAGGGAAAGCAGTCTGGCCGTGATCCAGTCGGAGATGTTGATGGATGCCATCCGCCGGTATGATGATTCCATCGAACTGGAGCTGGTCACCATGAAGACAAAAGGCGACCGGATCCTGGACAGGAATCTGGACAAGATCGGAGGCAAGGGCCTCTTCATCAAGGAGCTGGAGATCGCTCTGGTGGAGGAGAGGGTAGACCTGACGGTCCACTGCGTCAAGGACATGACCATGGATGTCCCCGAGGAGCTGCCCATCCTGGCGGTCTCAGAGAGGGAGGACCCCCGGGACGCCCTGATCCTGCCTGAGGGAGTGGACTACCTGGACCTGTCCAAACCGGTTGGATGCTCATCGAACCGGAGGATCGTACAGTTTCAGAAGATGTATCCTCAGGCCCGGTTCGTGCCCATGCGGGGGAATATCCAGACCAGACTGGCCAAGCTGGACAGCGGTGAGTACGCCGCCACCATGCTGGCCGTGGCAGGGCTCAAAAGAGCGGGCCTGGAGCACAGGATCAGCCGGATCTTCGAACCGGAGGAAATGGTCCCGGCATGCGGACAGGGCGTCCTGGCCGTTCAGGGAAGGGCAGGGCAGAAAGCGTCCTTCCTGAAGAAGTTTGCCGATATCGACGCCTGGCGGGCCTGCCTTTGCGAGAGGAGCTTCGTCAGGACGCTGGGAGGTGGATGCACAGAACCGATCGCAGCCTACGCCCGGACCGAGGGGGACCGGATCTTCCTGACCGGGCTCAACCTGGATGCTCAGGGAAAGCCCTTCACCAGATCCATCGAGGCCGCGGCGCCTACGGACGCCGACTGTATCGCCCTGGGGCGGGAGCTGGCCCTGGCGATGAAATAAGTATGGCACAGTTTTGAGGAGACAAGCATGAGTGGTAAAGTATATCTGGTCGGAGCGGGACCCGGAGACGGGGGCCTGATGACCATCAAGGGACGGGACCTGCTCCGCGGGGCGGACGTTGTGGTCTACGACCGGCTGGTGGGCAGAGAAGTCATGGAGATGATCCCGGCCGGGGCCCAGCGGATCGACGTCGGCAAGAACGCCGGACGTCACCCGGTGCCCCAGAATGAGATCAATGAGATCCTGGCGGCCTGCGCAAAGGCTGGCAAGACGGTCGTGCGGCTGAAGGGAGGAGATCCCTTCGTGTTCGGCCGGGGAGGAGAGGAACTGGAATATCTGGCTGACCAGGGCATCGAATTTGAAGAAGTGCCCGGGATCACCTCATCGATCGCGGCGGCGGCCTACGCAGGGATCCCTGTCACCCACAGGGACTTCTGTTCTTCCCTGCATATCATCACGGGCCATGCCAGAGCGGGCAAGGAACTGGATCTGGACTTTGAAGCCCTGGCCCGGATGGGAGGGACTCTGGTCTTTCTGATGAGCGTGGCTACCATCGGCAGGATCGCGGAGGGTCTGCTGGAGGCGGGTATGGACCCCGCCATGCCCTGCGCGGTAATAGAGAACGGGACCATGCCCCGGCAGAGAAAGATCGTTTCGGTGCTTTCGGAGATCGCCGGCGAGGTCAGAAAACAGAAGGTCCACTCCCCGGCAGCCATCCTGGTGGGCCGGGTATGTACCCTGTCGGACAGGTTCGACTGGGTGAGCAAAAGACCTCTGCAGGGACAGAGGATCCTGGTGACCCAGCCTCAGGCCAGAAGCTCGCGCCTGGCGGAGGGACTGAGAAGACTCGGTGCCGAGGCCATGCTCTATCCCTGTATCGAGACGGCCCCCATCCGTCCGCTGAGCATTCCGGAAGGCATGGGCGATGACCCCTTTGACACCCTGGTCTTTACCAGCGCGGAAGGGGTCCGGTCCTACTGCTCCTGGCTGCTGGAGGAGGGACGGGACGTCCGGACCCTGGCCGGCAAGAGGATCGCCTGCATCGGCAGCGCGACGGCGGCAGCCCTTAAGGGATACGGACTGCAGGCGGATTTCGTTCCCTCGGTATATAACGGCAGAGTCCTGGGCGAGGAAATGGTGTCCGGCGGCTTTGTCGATGAAAACAGCCGGGTGCTGCTGCTGAGGACTGCGGCTGCGTCCCGCGATGTGACGGACGTTCTGGCGGAGGCCGGCATCCCCTATGAGGATGTCCCCGTTTACGAGACGACCATCCTGAAGCAGGAGCCCCTGGAGGATATGGGCCAGTTCGACCTGGTATCCTTCACCAGCAGGAGCTGCGTCACCGGCTTCGTCCAGTCTCAGGGCAGGACGGATTTCACTGGAGTCAAAGCCCTCTGCATAGGCGAGAAGACAGCCGAAGAGGCTGCAAAATACGGTTTCGAATGCATCATCTCCGGGACGGCAACGATCGAAAGCATGCTGGACAAGGCTGCTCATCCGGACCCGGAGGAGGGAAAGGGTCTTCCCGGATGCGAAGAGGAAGAGGGGAAGAAGAGACCCCGGCAGACAGAGGCCGAGGCGCCCGAATCCCTGTGTGACCGGCACCCGCATATCGTCCGCGGAAGTCCATCCGATGAAGCGTAAAGGATTACGTTATCGTTTGGATCTACTGTGGAGAATATGAATATGACAGAACAAGCAATTGCGACAAAGAAAAAAATGACATCCGTAGAACTGGCCATGTGCGGTCTGTTCGTGGCCCTGGTCGTCATCGGGGCTTATATCAAGATCATGATCCCCATCGGACCCTTCGCGGTCACCTTTTCCCTGCAGTTCCTGTTCTCGCTGATGGCAGGACTGCTTATGGGACCGAAGAAGGGCGGGATCGCTCTGGCGGTCTATCTGATCTTGGGCCTGATCGGCCTTCCGGTATTCGCCCACGGGGGCGGGCTGGGCTATATCCTGCGTCCCACCTTCGGTTTCCTGATCGGATTTCTGGGCGCGGCGATCCTGTCTGGCCTGGTGAAGAAGAAGCTGACGAAGAACACCTTCATGGCCTATCTGATCGCGGCCTTCTGCGGAGAGCTGATCTACTACCTCTTCGGCCTGATCTACTACTATATCTTCTTCAACTATGTCATCACCGACGGAGGAGTGATCGGGGTGAATGAGCTGCTGGTGGTCTGGTGCTTCAGCACCTTCGTGCCGGACTTCTGCCTGGCTGTCCTGGCTGCTTTCCTGAGCAAACGGCTGGCCCCCTTCATGCCCCAGTCCATGCGTCAGGTGAACCGCAAAATAACCGACCAGTCTGCGAATGCGGTTGACGAAGAGCCGGAGAATGAATAGAATAGACTTAACTGGAGAAATACATTTCATGTTCTCCCATTGATTTGGGAGCTAAGAGGGAATCAGGAGAGAAGCCTGAGCGGTCCCGCCACTGTGTTTAGGGAGTCTGCATCCACGGCGAAAGCCGCCCACTGGTCCGACAGGACCGGGAAGGGGGATGACAGATGAGGATCTATGAGCCAGGAGACCTGCATGGAATATGGTTCTTGATCTGCGCGGAGAACGCAGAGGCGAGAGAGCGACACAAAAAGACAAAAACAGCGAAAACGGGCTGCGGTTTTATTGCCGCAGTCTTTTTGTGTCGGATCGAGACAAAAAAACAAGTGCGTGCAAGAAGAAAGGAGAGAAGGCATGAGAAGAAGAAGGATCATGACATGGCTACTTGCCATGGTCATGGCACTGGCCCTTTTCGGTGTGGGAGCTGCTGCAGTATTCGGCGCTACCAGCGGCGACTGTGGTGATACTGCCGGAACGGTCTCATTTGAGATCAGTGCCGACGGTACTATGACCATTACGGGGACCGGTACGATCAAGCAGCAGACCAGAGCAAACAACTACAGCTGGTACGTAGATCGTACGAAAGTGAAAAAGCTGGTCATCGGAGAAGGCGTGACCAACGCACCCAACAATGCCTTTAACGGCATGACCAATCTGAAGGAGGTCGAACTTCCTTCGACACTGGCAGCCTGGGGCAGCAATGTGTTCCAGTCCAGCAGCAATATAGAGACGATCCGCGTGGCAGAAGGCGGCGCCTTTTCTTCCCATGGCAACATCCTTTATGGAGACAATGAGACCCGGCTGATCCTGTCCGGTAAGGCAGTCTCCGGCCAGGTGGAACTGCCGGAAGGGCTGACGACCATCGAGCCCAACGGCCTGGACGGGCGTTCTGAGATCACGTCCCTGAAGCTGCCGGAAGGATTGAAGACGATCGGCAACTACGCTTTCCGCGGGCTGAACAAGGTCGAGACCATCGATATTCCCGATTCGGTCACCAGCATCGGGACCAATGCCCTGCAGAACTGCACTTCCCTGACAGAAGCGGAAGTGCCGGCCGGCGTTAAAAGCCTCAGCAACTATACATTCGCAGGGGACAAAGCCCTGACCAAGGCAGTGCTCCCCGAAGGAATGACTTCCATCGGGACCTACGCCTTCCAGAACTGCGAGAAACTGGAAACGCTCACCATCCCGGGTTCGGTCACCAGCATCGGCAACAACGCATTCGCCGGGATGAAATCGATGCAAAAGCTGGATCTGCCGGAGGGACTGACGACTCTGGGAGCAAACGTGTTCAGCGACTGCTCTTCCCTTAAGTCGATGACGATCCCGGCTGGCATCAAAACTCTTGGTACAGCGACCAGCTCCAGCCTTTTCATAAACTGCACCGCCCTGGAAGAGGTAAGCCTGCCGGAGGGCCTGACGACCATCGGCGCCAGCGCCTTCAAAGGCTGTACATCCTTAAAGGAGATCCAGATCCCGCAAACCGTGACGACCATCGGCGTACTGGCTTTCCAGCAGTGTTCTTCCCTGGAAGAAGTCACCGTTCCGGACGGAGTCAAAGAACTGACGGGCACCTTCGCAGGATGTACCTCTTTGAAGAAGATCGTTTTGCCGGAAGGCCTGACGACACTGAAGACCGGCGGGACCGGAGCGACCATGGTGGGCCCCTTTACCGGATGTGAATCTCTGAAGGAGATCACGATCCCGGCCGGGGTCACCACGATCCCCAAGGATACCTTCAATGGCTGTTCATCGCTGGAAGATCTGAGCTTGTCAGAGGGAGTGACCAGCATCGGTCAGAACGCCTATATGAACTGTACGTCACTGGAGGACATCACCATTCCCAAGACAGTGACCACGGTCATGGGAGGCGCTTTTGAGAACTGCACCAGCCTGACCAGAGTCAGACTCGAGGACGGAATGGAGCAGTTCAATACAGCAAATAAGAGTGCGACGACCGCATTCAAAGGCTGCAGCCGCCTGACGGACATCTATATCCCGGACAGCCTGGAGGGATTCCAGCCGATCACCTTCGAACAGGCGGATTCCATCCAGAGGATCCATGTCAGCGAAGAGGCGAAGCTGGCAGTGAAGGATAACGTCCTCTATGATAAAGATTTCACCAAACTCATCTATATCCCGGCCAGTTACTCCGGGAAACTGGTCCTGCCGGACACAGTGACCGAGACCGGATCACGGGTGGCCGGATATACCCATGCACTGACGGAGATCGTATTCCCGGAAGGCTTCAAGGCCGTAGGCGAATCCGCCTTCTATTATGCGGATGGACTCAGGAAGGTAACGCTTCCTGAAACACTGGAGACGATCGGAGCCAGCGGCTTCAGAGCGACCGGCCTCGAATCGGTCGTGATCCCGGACCGTGTAACAAGTGTCGGGACGTACGCATTCACACTGTGCGAAAAAATGAAGAGGGCTAAGCTGGGAAGCGGTCTGAAAGAAATCCCCAACGCCATGTTCTTCAACTGCCACAAACTGGAGGAGCTGACATTGCCTGAGGAGATCACATCCATCGGTAGCACGGCCTTCTCCGGGACCCGGATCCCCGAGTTCAACATCCCGGACGGATGCAAGAGTGTGGGAGCGACCGCTTTTGCCAACAACACCAACCTGAACCAGGTGACCCTGCCGGCCAGTCTCACGACGATCCCCTCGACCGCCTTCAACGGGGACAGTGCCCTCAAGTATATCTACTACAAAGGGACGGCGGACCAGTGGACCGGTCTGAAGTGCAATCCAGCCTTTGGAACGGTGATCACGGACTATCAGGGAGTGGACCCGCAGCTGGATGCTGCTGTGATCAGCCAGCAGCCAGAGAGCGCCATCTACGAGAAGGGACAGGAGCCGCAGGAGATCCAGCTGACCGTTGCCCCCCAGGGGACGGAGGGAGAGCAGTACTTCTATACCTGGTATAAGAACAGCAGCGGTAAGGCAGAAGGCGGGACCACCGTCGCAGCGGAAGGGATCGAGAATGGATCCACCTGTATGCCATCCACCGATAAGATCGGAAGCGAATACTACTACTGCGTCGTTGTCCGTATGGTCAACGGCTACACAGCGGAGAGGGTGGTCTCGGATGTTGCCAAGGTGACCGTCAAGATGCAGATGGAGGGCTCCGGTTCAGAGCAGGATCCTTTCCTCGTGTCAACGGCAGCAGACCTGCAGACCCTGTACAGCATGGTCAAAGAAGGAAATTCCCTTGAGGGAGTATTCATCCGGATGACAGATGATATCGAACTGCCGGCAGACTGGGATCCGATCGGCGTACTGAAGGATGGGGCGACCGGAAGCAATACCGGAAAGAACGTTCTCCCCTTCAGCGGAACCTTCGACGGCGACGGGCATACGATCACGGTGCCGGAAAACGGCAAGCCTCTCTTCGGCTATGTCAGGAATGCAGCGATCCGGAACCTGCAGATCTACGGTACGAAGATCGACGGTACCGGCCTCGTTGACCATTATGAGAGAGACTACGAGACCGGAAGCAGCCAGTCGGAATTCGGCAGTGACGCGAAATATATCGTCACGATCGAGAACGTTACACTGAAAAAAGGAACCAAAACGAGAGAGTCCGGCCTGATCGGCGAGAACAACAAGAGTCAGGACGCTTCATCGATGAACCCGGTCCTGATCGTCAGCTGCAAGGCGGAGGACGGTGTCGAGATCGGATATAACCATGACGAGGATCAGATCGGGACCTTCGCGGGCCGGGTCTGCGGAATGATCATCAACTGTGAGAGCAGCGCCGATGTTTACGGTCATGACCGGGTCGGCGGGATCGCCGGATGCCAGGATGTGGCCATGGGGATCCTTCACGTGGTCAATTCCTCCTATCACGGAAAAGTCACTGCCACTGGCGATTTTGCCGGCGGGATCCTGGGATCGGGATACCGCGGCAGTGCCCCCAACGCTCTCTGCGTAGAGATCCGCAACTGCTTTGCCGATGGCCAGGTCAGCGGTAAGGACTATGTCGGAGGCATCTTCGGCGCGGAAGACGAGGTAGCCCAGTGCTGGAGCAACGGCATCGGATACATCAGCAACAACCTCTTTGCCGGAAGCCTGAAAGCCGCGGAAGGAGCCAAATACGTCGGCGGAGTGATCGGATACTATCGTTCCCTGAACAAGTATACGAATTTCGACAACAACTGGTTCGCGGACGGATGCGGAGCGGACCGGTGGCTGGGAGGCGCCCAGTTCATCGATACCTCTGCGGAGCATGAGACCGAAAGCGATATCACATATATCAATACAGAAAAGAGCGTTGCCGGATGTCCTTACGTCCAGTTCTGCGACTGGAAGCAGGGACTGAACCGGACCGATGACCCCTTCGGCGCTGGTGCTGCAGGATGCGGCGCAGCTGCTTCTGCGGAGGGACTGAAGAACGGGGACGTGCTCGAAAAGCTCAACAGCGGAGAATCCAGCATGAAGAACTGGATCGCCGATGAGAAGGGAGTGCCCTGCATCAGCACCGATCCGATCTGTTATCAGCTGGAGCTTTCCGGTGATTATCAGACCGAATATTTCGTCGGAGACAAGCTGAATACAGAAGGAATGAAGCTGACGGCCCATTGGACCAACGGCAAAACGACTGAGCCATCCATCGACGATGAAGATGTCAGGATCGAGGGATTCGACAGCGAGAGCCGGGGTGTGAAGCGGCTGACCATCAACTACGGAAGCGCCAAGGCGGAGTGTACGGTCAGAGTCCTGCTCAGATCCGATGGAGATAAGATCAGCGTAAGTTTCGCTCTGTATGGAGATAAGACCCATGACCCGGCAGAGGAAGACATCCATACGATGAAGATGGGAACGCTGCAGACATGGCAGGAGGCCGCTGAATATGAGGTGGATCTGAACGCGACGGTACAGGATGTCCTGGAGATCGCGACTGCCGGAAAGTACACCCTTCGCGGCAGCGATCATTACCTTGCCGGCATCACGCCAAAGGACGGGACGGAACTGGCGGAATTCACCAATGGAGCCGATTCCGGATGGATGTACACACTGAACGGAGTCCATTCGCAGAATACGATCGATGAGCAGTTCCTCGAGGATGGAGATGAGATCGTATTCCACTATACAGACAACTATCATTTCGAGGAGGACAGCCTCGACGTTACAGCCCTTAAGAAGCTGATCAGCGAGATCGAAGCTCTGCCGGCAGCGGAGGACGCAGCTGTGGCAGATGCAGAAGCGGTCTGGGCGGCCCAGGACGGAGTGTCCGGATTGGAAGATGATCTTGATCAGCTGATCCCTTCGGCGATGACCACCAAGCTGGACGAGCTGGATGGGAAACTGACGCCGGAGGCGGTACAGGAGTATCAGACACAGGCGGACAGCGACAGGCAGGCGGCAGAGGAGGCATTGGCCGCAGCCAGAGAGAGTGACCGGATCGCCCAGGAAGCCCGTGATGCGGAAGGCACCGACGCGCAGGCCCTGGCCCATACGGCTCAGGAAGACGCGAATACGGCGGCTGAAAAGGCTCTGGCAGCAGATGAGTCTGCGAAGAAATCTGTGGAAGCCTGGGAGCGTATGCAAAGGCTGGCGGAAAGGTCCGGTGACGAGACCGCCATCGAAAATGCTAAGACCGGTCTGCAGAATGCAGAGACCGCGGCAGAAGCAGCCGCTGAGGCGAAAGCTGCTTCGGAGGCTCTGGCCATCGCGGCAGGTGAGAGAGCAGACCAGATCGATCAGGAAGTGAGAGAGGCCGAAGAACAGGCGGCAGCTACTGCGGCTAAGATCAAGGCTGCGAAGAAGATGACCGTGAAGAAGCTCAGGGTCAAGACCAAGAAGGGCAAGGCCATCGTCACATGGAAGAAGACGAAGTACGCTCCGGCTTATCAGGTCCAGTACAAAATGAACGGGAAGAAGTGGAAGACCCTGAAGAAGTCCGTTCGCGGGACCCGGGTCACTGCCAGGAAGATGAAGAAAGGCAAACGCTACAGCTTCCGCGTCAGAACGGTCAGCCGGATCCAGGGAAAGAGTTACTACGGAAAGTGGACGAAGGTAAAAACAGTTAAAGCTAAGTAACAGAAGAAAGGAGAAGTCATCATGAGAAGAAGAAGGTTCATGACCTGGATCCTTACCATGGTCATGGCACTGGCCGTTTTCGGCGTCAGCGCCTCCGTCGTGTTCGGCGCTGATCTTGCCGGAAGCGGGACGGAAGATAATCCCTACCTGATCACCAGCGCGGAAGATTTCGCGTCGATGCAGGAAGGAGAATCAGGGATAGGTAAGTACTATCAGCTGGATGGGGACATCACCATATCCCAGCCCTTCAGCGGAGATTTCCAGGGAATCTTCGATGGGGACGGACACACCGTTACCCTTGCGATCGAAAGCGCAGCAACCTATCAGGGCATGTTCGGATCGCTTAAGAGCGGAGCAGTCGTGACGGATGTAATAACCGATGGATCCGTTGTCGTGACAGGCGGCAAGAGCTATACAGGCGCCATCGCAGCCAGTGCCAACGGGTTTGAAAACGGAGTTACCATCGAGTACTGCCGTAATAATGCATCCCTTTCCGGATACAAAGCGGTCGGAGGTATCGTGGGATCAGCGACCAACGGCGTAACGATCACCGAGTGTGTCAACAGTGGCGCCATTACAGGTGAGAACATGCAGGTCGGAGGGATCGTCGGAAATGCAGCCAGCGGAGTCACAGCGATCACCGATTGCTATAATACCGGCGTCATTACCGGCTTCAATCAGGTCGGCGGCATCATTGGACAGGCGACGAAATCCAGTGCCTATGACAGTATGACCAACTGCTACAGCACCGGAACATGCAGCCTTACGACGACCAATACCGGTGTCGGATCATTGGCCGGCAATAAATCGAACAACGGAACCATAACAAATTCTTATGGCCTCGATACAGCAGCGGCAAGTCTGGTCGGGGGAGCGACCTCCGTTACAGGTGCAGCAATGAAGACCGCCGATGAGATGAAGGCGGCCGATTTCGCAGCGGCTCTGGGAGAGGCTTTTGCAGCCGATTCCAAGGCCATCAACAGCGGATATCCGATCCTGGCATGGGAAGACATCGATGACAGCGGAGCAAAGGCGACGGTCGCATTCGACGTGACCCCGGAAGATGCCGTCATCAAAGTCGGCAAGAAGGCCGTCACGGACGGTATGATCGACCTGGGCGCAGGCTCCTATCAGTACACCATCAGCTGTGAAGGCTACAAGACTGTGACCGGAACTTTTGAGGTCACAGAAGCTCAAGCAGAGAATGAGGATGTGATCGAGCTTGATCCGATCAGCCTCCCCTCCCTGGAGTCGATCTCCGCATCCATCACCAGGACAGAATACGAGACCGGTGATGAACTGGAAGGGCTGACCGTCACAGCGAAATACTCCGATGATTCCGAAGAGGAAGTCACCGGATACACAACGGACTTTGATTCCAGTCAGGCGGCTGAGAACAAGACCGTTACCGTAAGCTATCAGGGAAAGACAGCGACCTTCCAGGTGACCATTACCCAGAAGGCCAGCGTTTTGGACGGCCTTGCGGGAAAGGTCGATGTAACTCTGGTGGACGGAGCATACGGTTTTGAGGAAGAACTTGACAAGGGCTGGCTGGTGACCAACAATCAGGGCAAAAGCAACAGCACAGCCAAGATGACCATGACCGCGAAAGTGTCCGGCATGCTCACTTTCCAGTACAAGGTCGGATCCGAAACCAATTACGATAAGTTTAGTCTGAAGAAGGGATCGGAAACTCTGATCAATAACGTCAGCGGCACCATCGACTGGACCGACCAGAAGGTCCTGCTGGCAGAAGGCGACACACTGACCTTTACCTATAGCAAGGATTCCAGCGGAGACAGAAACGATGACAGTGTCTGGATCAGAAATCTGGCAGTGGCGCCGGCATATACCATCGATCTGCAGCTGACACCGGAGAACGCCTCTGTCGTTCTCAAAGACAGCAGCAATAACGAAGTCGGCGGAAACAAGGGGAAATACACCGTCGTTGACGGAACCTACACATACGCTGCTTCAGCCTTTGGATATGAAGAAAAGACCGGGACCATCACCGTAGACGGAGCAGACGTCACGGAGACCGTCCAGCTCACTGCCCTGCCAAGACAGGAAGTGACCTTCGATGTCACCCTGCCCGAGGGCCTGGATGCGGACAAGACCGCCGTCGAGGTCAAGAGCGGTGATACTGTGATCGAAGCAGAAGAGTCCGGCAAATACAGCCTGCCGGCCGGGGACTATTCCTATACGGTAAGTCATCCCAACTGTGACCAGCAGACCGGGACCTTCACCGTGGCCGATCAGGCTCAGCAGATCAGCGTGGAACTGGTCCGCAAACTGGTCTTCAGCGATTTCTTCGATGGAGTGGACGGGATCACAGCGACCGATGATGACAGCTATCCCTTCACCCCGGTAAAGGACGAGGATAACGGCAATTACCTGAAGCCCAGCAACATCAGATCCGGCTACAGCTCCACCACGAGCGCTATCCGTCTGGAGATCACCAAGCCGGTCGAGCTGTCCTTCAAGTATCTGGCCAACCTCTACGTTCCGTCCTACTCTTATTCGACCAACAATTATCTGATCGTTAAGAACGGAAGCGAGGAGATCCTGGCAGTGAAGGATCAGAAGGTCGCCGACTGGACCGACTTTACGGCAAAGGCTGCGGCGGGCGATGTGATCACCATCGAGTATAAATGTTACAGTTACGCGACATCGGCGGATCAGTACAACGTTCAGTTCAAGGACTTCCAGACCCGTCCCGTCCACAAGCTGACCTTCACAGGGTATGAGCCGGGATCGCAGATCGTCCTCAAACAGGGCGATGAGGTCATCACCAGGACTGGGGAAGACTACTATCTGACCGATGGAACATATGATTATGAGATCAGCAAGCTGGGCTACAGCACAGCGACCGGATCTGTGACCATCAATGGAGAAGATGTGACCGAGGCAGTCTCCATGGAGATGACCGAGCGTCACACGGTAACATTCAATGTAACGACCAATGACGGGGCCAGCATAGAGCCTCAGATCAAGGTCATGC
Organism: uncultured Bacillota bacterium; assembly: GCA_946631075.1. GTDB lineage: Bacteria > Bacillota > Clostridia > Peptostreptococcales > Anaerovoracaceae > Lentihominibacter. The sequence goes on from CAMOZS010000005.1 coordinate 15,372, forward strand.
ACGAAGAAGAGGAGATGCCTGCGTCTGCTGACGGCAGCTATTCTCTGGCGGACGCGGCCTATACCTATGTTGTATCAGCTGAAGGTTATGACAGCCGGGAAGGAGCCTTCGGAGTTGACGGCGAAAACAAGACTGTTTCGGTCGAGCTGAACCGGACCCTGACGGTCGATGATTTCATCAGCTCGGAACTGGCTTCAGCGTCCAATGACAAAAACTATCCGTATAAGGGTGTCTACAGCGATGAAGGCAACTACCTGCAGTCGACCAACAACGGGAACTATCAGTTCGCTTCGATCACCATCGAGTTCAGCGCGGACGCCAGCCTTGCCTTTGACTACTGGACCAGGGTGGGCACATCGACTTCCTACGGGATGACCATCTCCAACGGGTCGACCAAACTGGAGCAGATCAACGGCGAGAACGACTGGACCGGATACAGGACGGACGTTTCCGCAGGAGATACGATCACGATCAAATATTCCCGTCAGTATAACGAAGATACATCCAATTGTATCCGCCTGAAGAACTTTGTGATCACCCCCCTCTATGCGGTGAACTTCGATCTTCCGGAAGGAGCGAAGGTAGAGGTCTTCAAGGATGGAGCGCCGGTCACGGCCAAGGCGGCGGGTCAGTATAAGCTGCCGTCGGGAAGCTATGACTATACTGTCTCTCAGTTCGGATACGAAGACAAGACAGGAACCGTTACCGTTGAAGGGGCGGAACAGACCATCACAGTCGCCCAGTCCGATATGACTGCTCTGGAGACCGCGAAGATCCGCTTCGCTGCTGACCCGGAGGACGCCCAGGTCACTGTAACTCACGCGGATGCCGGAACAATGACAGCAGATGAGGACGGTGGTTACCAGCTGCCTCAGGGAGAGACTTTCTCCTACAAAGTCGAAAAGGCAAATTACATCCCCCAGGACGGTACGTTCACTGTGACCGGCGATGCGACCATCGAAGTCAAAATGGTCTGGGCCGGAGAAGCCTGGGACGGTGAGACAAAGACCCAGCCGGAGAAGGGAACCGGAACGGCAGAGGATCCCTATATCATCGCCAGCGGTGAAAATCTGGCATGGCTGTGCGATCAGGTCAACAGCGGAAGCGCGGACCTGTCCGCAAGCCTGAGCGACAATATCAATCTGAACGGCAAAAGCTGGGCAGGCATTGGAACCTACAGCTCTCAGTATGCCGGGACCCTGGATGGCCAGGGCCATACCATCAGCGGACTTTCCGGAAGTGTCGGACTGGTCAGCCGTATGGCGGCCGGCGGAACGGTGAAGGACCTGACCGTGATCGGACAGGTGTCCGGTGACATGAATGTGGGCGGCATTGTCTCCTACTGCTATGGTACCGTTGAGAACTGTCTGTACGGCGGAACGGTAGAAAACTCCAACAGTTACAGCACCGGCGGTATCGTCGGAGCCCTGCAGAAGGGCGGCAGGATCATCGGCTGCGTGAACACAGCGGATATCACCAACACATTCGCCAACTACGCATCGGACATCTATACCGGCGGCATCGCAGGCTACTCCTACGGCGAGATCAGAAACTGCTACAGCACAGGTGATGTGACTACAGACACTTCCAGGACCAACAAGTGCATCGGCGGATTCGCGGGCAGGATCTACGCTGACGGCACGGTGAAGAACTGCTACAGCACCGGAACCGTATCCGGGCCCCAGGCGGGAACATATAACTTCGCGGGAGACGTCCGCGGGACCATCACGAACTGCTATGTTCTGGATACCGCCGGCGCCAACGCGACCGCAGGCGTTGAACAGATGACTGCTGGTCAAATGGCAGCGGACGACTTCGTCGTCAGCCTGAATGCCTTTGCCTTCAATAAGGATGCAGAGGGCATCAATGCCGGATTCCCTGTCCTCAAGTGGCAGGGCGGAACGGAAGTCGATGACCCGGATCTGGAGAAGGTGGCAGCAGCCAGGGAGGCGCTGAAGCTGCAGGCTCAGAAAGATGACGATGTCATCGATCTGACTGCGGAAGGAGACATTTACAATATCAAGCCGGGACAGATCGACAAACTGCTTCTGCCGGCAGCGGGTGAAGAAGAGACCGCGATCACATGGACTGCGGAGCCGGCCGGTTGGATCGACACAGAGGCAGGCACAGTGACCGCTCCCGAAAGCGGTAAGCAGGCAGCAGAATTGACCGCCCGCATCACCAAGGGCAACGCGGAAGGAACGAAGACCTTCAAGCTCTCTCTGTGGTCCGAACAGGAGGCAGAGAAGGAAACGCTGGCTCAAATGGCAGCTAAGCTGCAGGATACAGCAATGACCGCGTCCCAGATCGCTCATCCGGAGGAAGGAAACGTCAGCGATGTCGTGAAGCGGACTCTGGAGAAAGCGGGCTTCGATACAGAAGGCCTGAACGTGACCTTCGTGGGAGTCGATGGAGACAACAAGTACATAGCGGAGAACGGAGACATCACCTATTACAAGGGTGAAACTTCCGGACTGAACTACGCGGTCTACAACAGAAGCATCAAGGTGAAACTTTCCAGGGATGGTGTGGAAACAGATCCCTTCATCCTGAAACAGATCCTGATCAGCTGGGACAAGGCCTACGTACAGGGACTTCTGGACGACTGGAACGCCTCACTGACCTGGGACAGCATCAAGGGTGACCTTGAGAATGAAGCTGAAGTTTCCGCAACAGAAGACGGCACCGTTTACACGGTATCCGGAAATGTCAAAGGCGAACTGAAACTGCCGGCCAACATCGGCAGCGCTGAAGTCACATGGTCTGTGGTCGAAGGCGGTCAGTGCGCTGAGATCGGCAAGGTCGACTTCGACAGCGATTACAACCGCTTCTACCCGGTAACGATCACAGGGATCGAATCGGCGGACACCGCGGTGAAGCTGCAGGCGACCCTGACCTACAACAAACTCAATGACGAGGATAAGGCGGAGGGAGTCGATCCGGTGACGGCGGATTCGATCTACGTTCTGAATGTAGCCCGGGATGACAATCCGGGTATTGACAAGGAAGCCGCTCAGAAGGCTCTGGACGAACAGTACGACGGAATGATCACCGACTTTGTCAATAAGGAAAAGTCGATCGACACATCGGCAGTCACAGATGATATCCAGATGCCGACTCCGTCCGATCTGGAGAAGACGGACATCATGCAGGATCGTGACAACGAGAAGGTCGAAATGACCAGCAGCAATGAAGATGTTCTGAGCTTCTACGGATACCACGGCTACATCTACAGGCCGCTTCCAGGTGAGGAGGACGCCGTCGTGACCTACACGGTATCCATTATCAACCGGACCAATGGGTCGACTGTCGCGACTGCGGAGAAGACACTGACCGTCAAAGCGTTCACACAGGAAGAACTGGATGCCGCAGCTGCTGAAATGAAGGAAGTCGCCACAAGCGATGTCTATCTGGCAGGGCTGCTGGAGGGTACGGCCAATACGAAGGACGGTGTCACTGAGAACCTGAACACTTACAAGGAGATCTGGAAGACGGAAGACGGCTACAAGTACGTGAAGGGCAAGGACGCTGACTTCAGCTTCATCGCCCTGGATGAACTTCCGGGATACGATCCAATGGGAAGCCAGAAATGGTGGACTCTGCGTTCCAGCAACACCAATGTGATCACAGATGAGAACCTGCTGGTAACCAGACCGGAGGAAAAGGACGTGGAAGTCACCATCGACAGCGTCATGTCCTATGTCAAGTACGCTAACTACTGGGCCAAGTTCGGCGCAGGCGAGGGAGCGACCGAGGAGAGCAAGGCCAGGTATGCTGCCTTCGAGCAGTTCTACAAGCAGCCGGTCAGCGCCACACTCACTGTCACCGGGGTCCATATCCACACCATGGTCCACTATGAGGCCAGGGAGGCAACAGAGACCGAGGACGGCAACATCGAATACTGGCTCTGCACCGGATGCGGCAAATACTTCACTGACGAAGCAGGGACCAATGAGGTCAGCCAGGCGGATGTAGTCATTCCGAAGACAGGCACAGATGAACCGGCGCCGGCAGCAGTCGGAACGAAGCTGAAGGCTGCCGCGGGAACCTTTACCGTGACCTCCGCGGATCCGGCGGCCCCGGCCGTTGCCCTGACCAGGGGAGCTGCAAAGGCTGCAGTATCCGTGCCGGCAACGATCACGGCAGACGGAGTCAAGTATACGGTAACGGAGATCGCACCGAAGGCTTTCTACAAAAACAAGAAGCTGAAGAAGGTCACCGTCGGATCCAATATCCGGACCATCGGAGCCCAGGCCTTCAGCAAGTGCTCCAAGCTGAAATCCGTGACCATCGGCAAGAACGTTAAGAAGATCGGAGCGAAGAATTTCGCCGGATCGAAGAAGCTCAAGGTCCTGACCGTGAAGTCGACCAAACTGACCAAAAAGGGCGTGAAGAATTCCCTGAAGGGTTCCAGGATCAAGACAGTCAAGGTCAAGGTCGGAGCAAAGAAACTCAACAAAAAGTATGTGAAGAAATATAAGAAGTATTTCACGAAGAAGAATTGCGGCAGGAAGGTTAAAGTGAAATGAGTACTTTACTCAAAAGAGTATTCCTGACAATGATCTGCACAGCGCTGGCGTTTATCGCCGGCGCTGTGCATGCCCATTTTTGGGAACCGGCTGACGCGGCGGTCAGGGCCGGGCAGGCAGCGGAAGAGCAGGTTCAGACGGCTGACGGCCAGTTGATCGTGGTCTACAGGGGCCAGGATGAGAAGGCAGGATCGGATGTCCCGGCTGACGCTCAGGCCGCGGCTGACCAGACTTTGCATCTGGTATCCGGCGAAGCCGCCCCGGACGCGGTCGAACCCATTGCCGATGAAACGGCAGGGGAAGGCCCGTCGGTACTGATCAGCGCCGGCAGCGGTGAGGAGGCAGAGGCCGTCCAGACTTTGCTGCAGGAGCAGGAGGAGGTCGCTTATGTCCAGCCCAACTTCCGCTACCATCTGATGGACGAGATCCCTTCGGAAGGAGAGGTCGATACCTACCGGGATCAGCAGTACTGCCTGCAGCCCTGGGATCCCACCTTTAAGAAAAGCTGCGGAGCTAACATTACCGGAGCATGGGAGATGATGGGCGGCATCGCGCGGACCGGTGAAAACAGGGAGCCGGTGACGATCGCGGTCCTTGACTCCGGATGCCAGACCGGTCATGAAGATCTGCGGGACGCGGTGGATCTGGACCACGCCTATAACGCGGTCACGAAAGAGCAGGGGGCGGACCGGATAGAGGACAGTTCCGGTCACGGGACCCACGTTTGCGGGATCGCGGCGGGGACTGCGGGCAATGGCCTCGGCATCGCCGGAGTATCCGGAAACTACGCCAGGATCCTGCCTATAAATGTGTTCGTCGGCAAGTGGTCGGACACAGTCGACATGCTCACCGCCTTCAGCTATCTGGAGGATCTGATGGACAGCGGGCAGCTGGAACAGCTCCACGTGATCAATATGAGTCTGGGCGGATACGAGGGCCCGGATGAAAATGATATCGCCCTGGAGAGCTATATCGGCCGGATGCGCGCCAAGGACGTCCTGACGGTCTGCGCCGGCGGCAACGGAGATGAAGAATACGGTCTGGCTTATGAGGATAAGTACGTCTATCCCGGTGATTTCGAAGATTGTCTGTGCGTGACATCCCTCGACAGCGACGGGACCAACAGCATCTTTTCGGATTACAGTAAGGAAAAAGACATCAGCGCTCCCGGATCCGGGATCATATCGACGATGATCGACGGGAAGGGGACGCTGGGCGAGGGCAGCGGCCGGCAGTACGGTTTCCTGTCCGGAACTTCCATGGCGTCTCCTCTTGTGGCAGGCGTGGCTGCCCTGCTCTGGGCGGACAATCCCCAGCTGACGGCGGACCAGGTGGTGGAGGCGATCACCCGGACTGCCGTGCAGGTCAATCCCGCGGTGAACAGTCACGAGGGCAAGACGGGCAGCGCCGGCGCCATCGACGCGGGAGCGGCTCTCCAATATGCCAGGGAACAGTTCGATACCAAGAGGCAGAATCTGAAGGATGCCCAGGTCCTGGCTGAGAGAGAGGAGTACGAATACGACGGATCGCAGCACCGCCCTGAGATCACAGTCAGCCTGGCGGATCAGCAGCTGACGGAGAAGGAAGACTACATCGTCAGCTATCGGGACTGTGTGGAAGCGGGAACGGCTTCCTTCACCGTGACCGGGATCGGAGATTATATCGGAGCGGTTTCCGGCAAGTATACCATCCTGCCGGCGGATCTCGCCCGGGCGGAAGTGAGCATGGACCCGCCAGACTTTGCGTATGATGGCAGCTATCATTTCCCGAAGATCACCGTCACCATGAAGGACCAGGTCCTGAAATGGGGCAGGGACTACGCGGTGACCGCCCTTGGCGACGGAAGCAGTGCCGGGGAGCAGAAGATCCGGCTGGACGGCAGGGGAAACTACGGAGGATCGCAGACGGTCAGTTACCGGATCCTGCGGGATGAGCTGGAGCCTGTCCTTTCTCCAATGACAGTGAAGGCCAGGACCCTGTCCGTTAAATATAAGTCGGTCAGGAAGAAGGCCCGGCAGTTTGCGAGGGCCAGGGCTTTCTCGGTCAGCGGGAGCAAGGGGAAGGTGACCTTCCGCAAGCTCAGCGGGAATAAGAAGATCGCCGTAGCCTCCTCGGGCCGGGTGACCGTGAAAAAGGGCCTCAAAAAAGGAACCTACAGGGTGAAGGTCCGGGTCCGGGACAGCGGAACGACCGGATTTCTGGCCAGGACCTCGGTGGTCAGCCTGAAAGTGAAAATCAAATAGGAAATGGACCTTTTCGCCGGTTGTGATCTGTCAGGCGGAATGGTATAATTTCAAAAAAGGATCAAGGTTCATAGGCCCTGCTGGGGAGCGGGGTAGGAAGGGAAGCCGGTGAGAGACCGGCACTGTATCTCAGCAACCGTGTAATCCATCAGACCCGCTGCCGCGGTATGACCCACTGGAGGGATCGGTTCCTCCGGGAAGGGGCGAGCAGCGAACTGTTTCGCAGTGATGGATCAAGTCGGGAGACCTGCCTGGATCCGATAAGTTTGTCTTCTGAGATAGGACGGCTGTACTCCGGCGGCTCGCGGACGATCCCGCAGGGAAAACGGCGGAGTATGCCTTACAGAGCACTCGGAAGTAGTGCTTTTCTCTTTTTTGGGGAAAGCCTGTCAGTATCATTGTTGTTGTAAGGAGGAAAAAATGCTAAAGGTTAGGAAGAAGAAAGGATCGAGGATCACCGCGGTCCTGCTGGCGCTGATGATGGCGGTAGTGTTCATGCCGACCTTTGCTTTCGCCGCGGACGGCGAAGACGAAGGTGAGGGAACTGCGGCAGATCCGATCAAGGTCTTCATGACAGTCAGCGATCAGGGAGTGATCGCCAAGACCAATGACGGTGACGCCATGGCCTGGAAAGAAGTTACGGTTACGGACCTGGATAAGAGCGGCGACTTCACTTATGATGAGGCGCTGAAAGCAGCCCATGAAGCCTATAACAGCGCGGATGGGTATGTGGCAAACGGAATGGTTTCGAAACTCTGGGGAAAAGAGACTACAAACACATTGTTTTATATCAATGGGGCAGGACTGCCAAACGGAGTTACTGCTGATAAGGTACAAAAGGATGACTATCTGCTGGCATCGATCAATGCGGACA